>CAYYZD010000161.1:0-3847 GCA_964476035.1 uncultured archaeon | reverse complement strand
TTTGTCGCTTAGTGTTTTCTTTATCATCCTGATAGAAGTTGCTATTTCTGGGACAAGTATTTTTGTATCTTTTGTTGCTGATAAAGCTGGTAGGGAAAGTAGGTTCAAAATGCTTTACACGGGCGTTATTTTGATGGCTATTTGCGCCATCTATACTGCAAGTATGGAATATTGGAACTTAAATTCATTACAGGTTTTTACGCTTCTTTTCGCGGCAACTATGATTATGGAGTTTGGTCACACTATCTGGTTAATATTTCATCGATTCTATCTCTTTGAATTTATTCCTTCTGATAAAAGAGGAAACATTTTGGGCACAATATCTTCAATACATAAAATATTTGGGGTTATAGCTCCTTTAATTGCTGGGATCATGGCATATAGAATTACACCGCTATCGCCTTTTTATCTACAATTCTCCCTACTTATCATCGCTATCGTACTTTACAAAACATCTACCGCTAAATTGGTTGAGAATTAACACCTTATTTCGCTTAAAAATAGTAATCTCGGTTCAACGGTCTTTTAAGCATACATGAGATGTTAGTTGACTATTGAATTGCTAGAGCTGTTTTTGGGCAAACTTCCACGCATATAAAACACTTTATGCATCTGTCACCTATTACTGGTTTTCCTTCAACTAGTTGGATGTTGTTTACTTTACAGGATTTTACGCAGACTCCGCATCCGTCACATTCACCTACAAGAACTACTTTCCCTTCTTTTCCTTCGCCGACTTCTCTTTGAGCCCTGCTTAATGTAACCATTTGTGGACCAAATAGTTTCTTTGCTAGGGGATGTGCCAAGGGGTTTAATATCTTGGCGGTCCAGATTCTACTCAGGAACGATATTATTCTCCCTTTGAAGCTTGTTTTGAATTTTTTGAATGGTTTTGCTTCTTCACCGACGACTTCTATGTTTTCTATTTCTCCTAGGCCTCTTTCAGCGGCTATTCTTATAATTTTTATTTTTGTAGGGTCAAGGCCCATAACTCGGCTGGTTACTGCATCTACAGCTACCGGGTCTTTTCCAGCTATGATTAGATCCATTTTAACTATTTCTCCAGGTTCTATTGGCCCGTAGTATGGGCCTGAGGGTTTTACTTGATTCGCTGCATAGGTTCCATCTACAATTACATATTTTATCTGACCTTTTAATGCTTGAAATAGGTCTACAATAGGCTCATGTAATCCTAGGACATGTATTTTTGTTCTTTGATCTTGAGCAATTAGTCCTTTCAGGTTTTTTATTGATAAAGTTACCCCGGTTAGGAAGTGATTTTTCATTACGGGGACGCTAATTATTCCATCTACTTCGAAGGCCTTTTTCAGTATTTTAACTGATTTAAGCTTTTTTCCGTCTGGTATTTCTATTTTTATAAATTCTTCTTCACTGAAATCTAGGAATTGCGCTCCAACTTTTTCAACTTCCTCTTTTACTCCAAGCTTCTGATAAACTTCTTTAGGGTCCCAGCCGACTATAGGCATGTCTCCTACGAGAGGTTTTACGTTCATTTCTTCTATCAAATATTTGCAAATGGCTTTTGTGACTTCGATATTTGTTATTACACCGCTATCATACGGTTTTGGTGCACATAGGTTTGGTTTAACAATCACAGTATCTCCTGAGTTGAGATCTGGTTGTCCTGCTGCTTCTATTGCTTTTTTAACAGCATCATAAACGTTATCATTTTCTATTTTTATGATTGCAACCCTCTTCAAGCCTACCACCTAATATTTTTCAACGCTTATATGTAAAACTAGTTAATCGTATGAAAATATATAGTGTTTTACATTATATTAGGTTACCCTAGACTGACCAGTACTTACTGGTCAGAGGGAGATTGAAAGGAAGGAGATTGAAAGTAACTGGCTTCAACACCTATATCTTCGGAAACGTAAACTCTTATCAATAATTTTCCATACTTATTTTTTATTTTATCGTGAATGTATTTTGCAAGCGTTTCACAAGTTATAGCTTTTAATGGCAAAAGGGATACGTCTTCTTTTGGTAAGCTATATCTTTTACCTCCTTGCTCTAATTCAACTCTATCGTCCTTAACCTTAACACTTACATTGGGTGATTGGATTGGGATTAGAAGTTTGTGGTCTAAAGGCTCAATAACTTTTTTTAAATAGTTTTTGACATCTAGGAAATCTATAATCATGCCATCTTCTCCTATTTCTCCTTTGAATTCAACTGTTACCAGCCAGTTGTGTCCATGTAAGCGTCCACACTTGGGGTGGCCTACAAGAAAATGTGCTGATGAAAATTTTATTTTAAGTCCTCCAACCTTTAAACCGTACATTTAAAGTCACCCATCTACTTCTTCTTTAAGTTCTTTAAGTGTTAAAACTCTTTCAGCGTAAACATTATGTCCATGGATAGATTCGTAACTTTCTTGCTGAGCAATTAGAAGTGTATTGTCTGAAAGCTTGTTTCCATATTTTTCTAAGAAGTTTTTAAGCATTGTCCGGACAACGTCTTCAGCAAATTTAGGATTTTTATAAGCGTTTATCAAGAGTTGTTGTTCATCGGGTCGTTTTAAAAGATCAAATATAGGTGAACTAAATGATGATTCAACAATTTCTATTAAGTCTTTGAGATCGATTTTTTCATGCTCTTGGACGTAGACAAGTAGTAGTGCTTTTCCCCGTTGTAAGTGGGAAGCTATTGGTATTGCTTCTACAATTGTGTTCACAAGATTTTCGCGTAAGTTCATATTTAGAAGTTTTTGTTTAACGTAGTTTTTCACGAGTTCTTGTGCACACGGGCAGACTGTTAAGCCTTCGGTTTCTATACCTATCCACTTTTTAACTTCCACTTTTTCTTTTTCCTTCCAAACAAGGGCTCCTGCATGTATTATATACATTTGTTGTGTTGGGAGATTTGTTGCAGGGGTATTTTTCTCTACGGGATATTCTGCTTCCACGGTGACCTCGGAGTTTGAGGCATACTCATGTTTTTCTAATAGTTTTTTTGCTAAATCCACGCAGAAATCTTCAATGCTGGTTGTTTTTCCTTTTATTGTCTCTTCTATTATTTCGTTTATTGCTTCTAGGTTTCTGGAAATATGAGCCCCCTTTAAGGTGGCTGGGATGTCTATATAGGCATTGATCTTCACATTTAATATCTCTAGGTTTCCGTTAAACTCTCTTGTAATCTGCTTTTTTACGTCTTTAACTCCAACTCTATTGATTTTTAATCTAATGGGGGGCGATAATCTATGTATATCTTTATACTTTTCCATTTGATGCCACTCTCTTGGAAATTTAGTACCGTCTCTTTGAACTATGGGTAGGAAGATCAATAATTATGTTACCACAATTCTCTACGATTGATATATTTTGTGTTTATTTTCTTAAAGGGAAATTTTAAAGGGAAAATCCCCATAAAGTGTGTAAAGAGGTGTCTTAATTGCCTCGCATTTATGCCCTTTTCATTATAAACCGTAATGGTGTTCCCTTATTCACTAAAACTTATGCTTCAAGTAAGGTTGAACCCAATTTAATATCCGGGTTTTTAACAGCAGTGTCTTCTTTTGTAAGAGAAATCTCACCGGAACAAAAAGGCGCCTTAAAAAGTATAGACGCTGAAGATGTGAAAATCATGCTTGAAAGCGGGGAAGACATCGTATGCGCTCTTTTGGTCGACTATGAGGATAAGCTTTCAAGAGAAGCGTTAAGGGCATTAGTTGAAAAATTTGAAGAGAAATATAGAGACGTTCTTAGAAATTGGAATGGGAATGTCGCGGTTTTTGATTCTTTTGAGGAGGATATAGAGAAGATATTGTGGGTTTTAACGCTTAAACCTTATCATGTTCCCATCTTAAAGAAAAAGGTTGAAG
>CAYYZD010000160.1:0-3866 GCA_964476035.1 uncultured archaeon | reverse complement strand
AAGTAGGAATGCGGATCCTGAAACACCATAGAGATTTCCTTTCCTCTTATTTTTCTCATTTCCTTTTCTTTTAGGTTCAATAAATTCTTATTTTTAAAAATAATTTGCCCATGGCTTATTGTGGCGTTTTCAGGTAAAATTCGTAGGATGGCGTTTGCAACCGTAGACTTGCCGGATCCGCTTTCTCCAATTAATGCCACACACTCATTTACACCCACTTCTAATGTTACACCCTCTACAGCTTTAATGAAAGAGTTTCTAGTCTTGTACATTACCTCGAGGTTTTGCACTCTAAGTAGGACATTTTTCATGTTTGCTCACTTCTGGGTCTTAGGGTTAAGCATATCGTTTAATGCATCTGCAAGCAAATTTATCAGTATCAGCACCCCTATGCAGAAAACACACGGCCACAGGAGAACCCACCAACCTCCAGCAAAGATCGCCTGTCGTCCAATAGCAATCAACCGTCCCCAACTAGGAACGTTTGGGTCTCCAAGACCCAGAAAACTTATTCCAACTTCTGCGATTATTGAGTAAGAAAATTGTAATGCTAATGTGGGAAGAAGAGCAGGCAATAAGTTTGGGAATATCTCAAGGAACATTATATCTATCGATCTGCTTCCAATAACCTTTGCAGATAGAATAAATTCCCTCTCTCTTAGTGAAAGAGTTTCTCCTCTTAGTATTCTTGCTAAGTTTGGCCATGATAACCCTCCAGTTATAAGTATTAAGTTATTAATACTAGAGCCAAACAGTGTTGCAAAAACAACTATCAAGATAAATCTTGGTATGGACATTATCAGGTCTGTTAGGCGCATTAGTATCTGATCAACGACTCCTCCATAATACCCTGCAAACATTCCCAGTAGAGATATTGCGAAGGTGATTAAAGTGGATATTGTGCCTACATATAGAGCTACGCGTATACCGTGAATAACCCAGCTAAAGACATCTCTTCCTAGCTGATCTGTACCCATTAGAAATTCGGGAGAAGGAGGGGTTAATCCTTCACTATAACCAACCTTTAAGGGATCTCGTGATGTTACTAAATTTGGAGCAAGACCTAGGAAGAATATGAATGCAAGTATGGCTACGTTAATAATAAAGGATCTACTGAGTTGCGTTTTCGTGTTCATCTCAATCTAACCCGTGGATCCACTATGGTATATATTAGATCTACCGCGATATTCACAATTGATACCCATATAGAAGAAAAGAAAAGGATTCCCATGAGAAGCGGATAGTCTCTAAAGGACACTGCCTGTACAACTAAACTTCCTATGCCTGGCCAAGAAAATATGGTTTCCGTAAGTATTACGCCACCAAGCATATATCCGACTTGAACACCAGCCAAGGTTACTACTGAAATTATAGAATTTCTTAAAGCATGTCTAAAGATAATTTTTCTTTGCTCGATACCTCTGGAGATAGCTGCCCGTACATAATTTGATAGAAGTGCTTCTATAAACGTGTTTCTGGTCACTCTAGCATAGCCAACCATCCATACTAATGCTAAACTAGTAGCCGGAAGTATTAGGTGTCTTATTAAATCAACAAATCTCTTCATGAAATTGGCATAGGTCACACCAGTTGTCATAAACCCCCCTAAGGGCAATAACTTCAAATTTACTGAAAACGTAAAAAGTAGTAGTAGTCCAATAATGAAAGCTGGAATTGAGTTAAAAAACGTCGTAAAGGAGCATATTAGGGAGTCAATGATAGAATTCCTTTTTAAAGCTGCAATTATCCCCAAAATAACCCCTATGGGAATAGCTAAAACGAAAGCTGTAATGGAAAGAAGGATCGTAAGAGGTAACCTTTCCATTATAACCGTTAAAACGGGGCGCTCAAATGATAACGAATAACCCCAATTACCCGTGAATATTCCAGTTATATATGTTACATATTGTTCAAAAATTGGTTTGTCAAGACCGTAAGCTTTTCTTATAAGTTCAAGATATGCTGGATCTGCACCCTCTCCAGCAAAAAGTGCTACAGGATCCCCAGGTGCTACTTTGAGTATAATAAACCCTAGAGTAACTACAGTAAACACCACAAAGGGAATCTGAATGACTCTTTTAACTACATATGACAATTTTAATTCCGAATAGTAGGTTGAAAACCCTTATATATAAATTATTTCACTTTCTAATGTTATGCAAATTTGAATTATCTCAAAAGAAGTGGGTGAAAAATGGGGAAGAATAAAAAATACGGGGGTTATAAGTCTTTTCAATATTTGGAGCCAGGAACAGACTACAAAGTCTATAAGCTTGTCAAGCAAGTAAATAGAGTAGCTTCTCATATAATAGAGCTTTCAAAGACTGAACAAGAAAGATTCGAGGAAATACTCGAAAAGTATATTTGGATATCTCTGCATGAGCATTCAAAGGTGTATCCAGAAAATCCGGGGCTTATGAAGGATTATATTAGATCCGGAAGAATTTTCATTGGATATGAGGGACTTGCTACATCAGGTCTTGACGCATTTTTTGAGGGCTTACATAATGGAACTGGAAGTATAGAATCCAAAGATCCCTGGGCTTGGGAGAACATAATATACCAGATCGGAATGTATCTGTCAGACATAGATCACCAAGACTTTCTATTTCTTGCAAAAAGAACCGAAGACATTATAAGGGCTCATGAAGAGGGGAAGATAGCCGTTATATTGCATCTGGAGAGCATACCTAACATAGGCTCCAACATAGATAAAATAGATGTGCTGTACGGTTTGGGTGTCAGGTGTATGGGGCTAGCATACAGCCAAGGCAACATTTTTTGTTCAGGGCTAGCCGAAAAATTTGATAGGGGGTTAAGCGACTTGGGGTATGAAGCTATTAAAAGGATGAATAAGCTGGGATTAGCTATAGATCTGGCGCATGTAAGTGATAAATCACGTCTAGAGGCAATAGAAGCAAGCGACAAACCAGTTTTAATAACACATGCAGGTGCCAGAGCACTATGGCCATCTAAAAGACTTGTTACCGACGAGGCATTACATGCATTAGCCGAGAATTGTGGCGTGATAGGCATAGAAGCAGCCCCTCACACAACCATAACAATGAACAGAAGGAAACATAGTATAGAAAGCGTTATGGAACATTTTGAGTATATAGCAGATCTAATAGGAATTGATCATGTGGCTTTTGGGCTAGATACAAATTTCGGAGATCACGTAGCACTTCATAAAATTTTTGCAAAGGAACTTGCGACATCAGCTACAAAAGAGGCATTACCCGCATTTGAAGAAGTAGAATATGTGGATGGCCTCGAAAATCCTTCGGAGTTTCACAATGTGGTTAGGTGGTTGATCAAACATGGATACTCTGATGAAGAAATAGAAAAAGTTATAGGAAAGAACGTGTTGTCTGTACTAAAAGAAATATTTGGGAGCTGATATGTTATGAAGACTGTAAGGATTTCAGTACTATTCTTAGTAGCTTTAATGACATTAGCTGGTATAGGTATTCCTACGCTACACGGTGAAACTGAGCCTCCAAAAGGAGGAACACTAGTAATAGGATTGGTTTCTGAACCTACTGTTCTAGATTCCTGTAGCGGCAGATGGAACGTGGCACCATTTGCCGGTAATATTTTTAACTCCTTGCTTGAAACTGACGAAAACATGAACATCGTTCCAGGATTAGCTGAATCGTGGACTGTTGATTACGAAAACAAAATGTATCTCTTCAAAATAAGAAGCGGCGTTAAATGGCATGATGGGCAACCACTTACTTTGGAAGACATAAAATTCACCTTCGAATATCTCCTCCCTACATATGATAACCGTGGGCTCTTCCTTAAAAACACAACCGTAGAGATAATAAACGAAACAACAGTCGCCTTAAAACCTGGCATTTTCG
>CAYYZD010000159.1:0-3875 GCA_964476035.1 uncultured archaeon | reverse complement strand
GAAATAGCTGAGAGAGAAGGGTCAAATAAGGTTACTGAGGAGCATGTTAGATTAGCCCAAAGGGAAATTGAAAAGGACACTGTAAGCGAGGTTCTTGAAACACTACCTGTTCAATCTAAGTTGGTTCTTTTCAGTATTTATTTATTAGAAAAACATAGAGCATCAGAAATCAATACTGGGGATGTCTATGCGGTTTATCAAGACTTATGTAGACATCTTAGGATAGATAGTCTTACTCAGCGAAGAGTTAGTGACATAATAAATGAATTGGATATGCTAGGCCTTGTTTACGCCAGAGTTATTAGTAGAGGTAGGTATGGGAGAACCAAGCGGATAAAAATCGGGGTCTCTCTAAATCTTATTGGCGATATACTAGAAAAGGATCCGCGAATTAAAGGAGTATCCAATTATGTGCCACGTATTACTCAGTAAACTTCAAAAACTTTATCTCAAAATTTTTTAGGTTTACTATAGGTACTTGGCAGGACAACTTACTTGAATCTCTTTCTTTAACTGGAATCCATGCTCCTGAAGAAATTATGTGCACACCGTTATATTTATCGTGAAATGGTAGATGAAAATGGCCCAAATGGAAAATGTCAGGTACGCTGCTTATTGTGAGCAGGTCCCCAGGGTGAGGTATTAAGGGAATTATTCCGTAACATGGACACAAATGTCGTGACTTTAATAAAAATTTTACAAGATCTGAAGGGACTTTTAGGCGAATTTTTTCCATCAGCTTTTCCATTTTCAACCCGTGAAATAAAAGAACTGATACATTATGAATTTTTATTAAAGCAGGATTGCCCAAAACTTTTATGTTATTCATTTTGACAATTTTTTCGATGTTTCTAGTTATAGGTGGCTGGGGGAGCATCGGAAGAGTTGCATCAGTTTCTCCAGGGATCATAATGATCTCAATGCTTTCAGGAATTTCCTTTAAGTAGCTGTAAAGAACGTCATAGTTTTCTTCTTCTTTAGGGTTGTTAATTAGATCACCAGCAACTAAAAGATATTTTACCTTACTTTTTCCGTCGGTTTTAAGCCAATTTAAAAACCTTTCAAAGTACTCCGCATGAAAATCAGGATGTCCTATATGTAGATCTGATATAAATGCGGCATATATATCTATTTCTGCTCCTTTCGGCTCATGCATTGGGAGGATATCCGGAAGGTCTAGAAGTTTTGCTTCTATTACATTTTCCTCTTTTAACTTACCTTCTATATAAACTACTTGATCTGGGAAAAATCTTTTTGCCTTTTCAAACATACGAAAATTTTGTTTTGAAACTTTGATGTTCACTATTCCTGTTTGGTCTTCTACGGTAAATTTTATGTCATCGTTCCCTTCCTTTTCTAAAATCATTCCAATAATTTGTACATTTTCTCCGATTTGCCCTCTTAGAAGTACATCTTTTATGTTTTGGTAAGCATGTCTAACTTCTAAAATTCTTTTTAATTTTTGGAATTTATCGTGAAAATAACTTACTAAGATGTCGCTCGTAACTCTGAGCTGTATACGTGTTGAGGGAGAACTTATGATTTCAAGTTTAACTGGAATCTTTTCTACATCAATTTTGGCTTCTTCCATTCCAAGTACATCTTTTATAAATGGAAGTGTAATAACAAGTAGATCTTCTTTTTTGGCAGCAAGGAGGATTTTACTTAAATATGTGCTAAGCTGTTCTTCCTTTAGAGACGACAAATACTCTAAGGCATCGGGAGATATTTGATATCCTTCATCGACGATTTGTTGAACGATTTTCTCTAATTTTCCCTCCATATAATCCTCCCTTTATACATTTAAATTAGGTATAATAATGCATCCCTCTTTCTCATCACCCACTTTAACCGTTTTTCCACATAAATGTAATTTAGCGGTGAGAGCGGCTACTACGGCATCAAGTTCATGTATGGTCAACTTATCCTTTTTTATATCGCCTTTTAGTCCAAGTTTAAGGAGACTGTATCTAATTTTTTCTACATCCTTTATGATCGGTAGTCCTAGAAGTTTTCTGCTTGATGTCGGATGAACCTCAATAACCTCTAAGTTATTTTCTCTCATTTTTGAGGCTAAATGCGCACCTCTTAAGGTAAGTTTTTTCATTCCAGGGAACAGTGGTGGTAAGACGGCGCAACCTAATTTCTTCATTTCTCTGTCTGCTAGCCTCATTTTTCCATTTCTTGGTAATGTTAAGGGAGCATCTATTGCCACAATTAACGGATGTACTTCTAAAGTCTTTCTTAAAATTTCTTTATCCGAATAGAGGGTTAAAATTTTAACATAGGATCCCCGGAGTAAGGCCCAACCGGTCGGCCTATTTTCCACTCCAGCTAAATCAATACCCACTACTTTGCGTTTTTCGTTTACGTTTTTAATCACGTCCCTTTACCTCATTAATATATCAATTAATTCTTATTAAAAATCCCAACATAACTTAATAAATTGAATTTAACGATAATATAATTTGGAGTTTAATGGCACAAATTAACAATAGGTAGGCTATTCGCTCTAAATGTTGTGGGGGAAGGTAATGGAAGTAAGAAGACTTCAGAAAACTGGTGGAAGTACGTTCTTTGTTTCTTTGCCAAAGCAGTGGATAAAAAACATGGGATTAAAACAGGGCGATCCAATAGCGATCTACACAATTAAAGATGGTAGACTTATTTTGGATCCTAGATACGGTGAACATGAACAGCCAAAAACAGCAGTTATTGATATTGAGCAGGATTTTTCACGGGAAATTATTGCAAAGTATCTTTACGGCTATGATGTGATTGAAATTAAAAGTAGGAACAGAATTTCTCGTGAAAACAGAAAATTAATTAAAAACACTATTCAAAGACTTATCGGCGTAGAAATAATTGAGGAGAATTCTAGAAGGATAGTTCTTCAATGCCTCATTTCTCCCACTTCTTTGCCTATTGACAGGTCTCTTAAAAGAATGTATTTAATTACATCTAAAATGCATGAGGATTCTATGACGTCTTTAATTGAAAATGATGTAGAGTTAGCTGAAACTGTAATACATAGAGATGAAGAGGTTGACAGATTATATTTTCTTGTAGTTAGGCAAATAAGGTCTGCTCTTCAAAGCCCATATGTTGCAAGAAAACTGGAAACAACTCAGTTAGACTGTTTAGATTATAGAATTGCTGCAAAAAACATAGAAGCGATAGCTGATTGCGCTGTAACAATTGCTGAAAAAGTTATTGTTTTAAATGGTGAAAAAATACCACAATACCTTTTAGAGCAAATGCAGGAGTTAAGTAAAGTAGCTCAGAAAATACATAAATCTGCCTTATCAGCACTATTAAAGAAAAACACGCAACTGGCTGTAGAAGCGTTAGACACCAAACAAGAAGCTATAAAGATAGTTGAGAAACTAAATGCAGAAATATTAAAACAACAACTAAGCATAGCAATACATCTAAACATCATAGTAGATGCACTTAGCAAAATAGTGACCTATGCAGCAGACATAGCTGACCTAGCGTTTTAACGATTACAAACTTCTTCCAAAATCTATGTAAAACCAGTGTTAGAGAAAAATACTCATAAACTTGATTAAGGTTATATTAGAGATAGATAATTACTTTCATCCTTGATGATCGTGAAGGCCTATAAAAGTTACCTTTAACACAATTTAATGAGGTATTTTCTCTATCTACTAGCTTGTAATTAAACTATATTTTATAGTTACCTTTATTTTAGAGTCATCAACTAAATAAATTAGTGAGAACATGTGCCGGGGTAGCCTAGCCAGGCCAATGGCTTTTACTAAAGCCGGCTAGGGCGGCAGGTGTAGATGCCCGCTAAGGCCTCGAGATCTGCTTTATCGGGGCTGGGTTAAGAGACAGCCGCTGGCCCTTAC
>CAYYZD010000158.1:0-3986 GCA_964476035.1 uncultured archaeon | reverse complement strand
GAAAATCACGGACAAAAGCGTATAAGAAGCTGCTAATTGACTTGCCGTATAACGTGCCTGCCAACCACGGTTAAAGAAGGCAACAAACCCCAAAAAGCATACAAACGCATATAGATAAAGGGTTGGTGTGACCCAAAGTGAACCATACTCACCGCCAAGCAAGTACGAAATAACATGCAGCTCCTTTTTCCATAACAAAATTCCAATAAGAAAAGTCCAAGGAATCGGAAGTAAAATATAGAACCAATACCCTTGCTGCTTAAACTTTTCTGCAAACCGCCCAGCAGAAGCCTTCATAGTTCCTCTAACACTCAAAAACCCTAATAGAAGCTAAATACCCATTACGATAAAGAGAAAAACAGCCAATAATCCAAAATAAAACTCCATTAAGACATTAAAATAAGTAGTATAAAATGTTAACAATACTAAACAAACCTTGTAAACAACCCAAAGCCAATCAGCCTCCATAAAACCAGAAAATAAGAAAAGAGCCTCCGATAAGAGAAAACCACCCACCAACACCAGGAATAAAACTAATATCATTTGTGAAAAACATTTAAAACGTTTTTCATAAGTTTTAGACCGTGAGACATGCCAAAACTTCATTCTTAAGATAGGATTTCTTTCTGGAAACAACTTGTACTTTCTATCATTTCGATAAAAACGGGCAAGTTCTATTAAAATAAATAGAAACCAGCCTATGAAAATAGAATGCAAAAGTAAAAATGAACCATAAAGAAGAATAGTACGTCCAAACATCGTAACTAAAGTAATTAGTATATTGAAAGAAATCACCATCAAGCCTAATAAAGTTAAAATTAATTTTAAGAGATAACGTGTTTCAGACGTCTGCCATAAAAAGCGAATCCCATCAAACCAGCCACGAACCTTACCAACTACCTTACTTTTAAATTCCTTTCCCCAAGAACTATCTAACATTACTCCCCCTCCATTTTCTAAGACAATACAAGAGGGAATATTAGAATTTAGAATCACCTAACATTAAGTCGACCCACTATAATAACATTGTGTAACATTAAAGGAAAGAACTTTCATGAACATGTCTCAGCGATGAGATAGCACGAATCTCATGTGAATAATGATCCCCTTTACAAACGCGATACATTAGAAGCGTAAAACCATCAAATACCAACTGAGTGACTAGAAAATTTCTGAAGAAACCAGTAAACCAGCTAAAAAAGAAAAACATAACATACAAAACCTTACATAAAATTGTCTTGAACGCATGTTTCACGCAACGATTCAAAATGTTAGGAATTTCGAGAAGACACTGTTAGCCAATTATATTGCAAATGTGGTGACACAAGGAACCGAAATATGCTTATAAGTAATGTAAGTGTAAATATTGAATAAGTTAACCTGATCCGCGTGGTAGAGGGGTTGAACTTGAAAATAGTTGGTATAAATTCCTATCTTCTTAAGGTACCATACCCAGATGGACAGAAATTCTCCGCTGCATGGGAAGTTGCATCTACAAAAGAATTTACGTTTACACTTGTTGAAGTCCAGACAGACGAGGGAATCACGGGATACAGCGGCATGATCTCAAAAGGATTTGAAATAATATCGTTCATTGAAAGCGCTGTAAAAGAATTTTTAAGCCGAGTACCACTAGATCCCTTCTTCATAGAAATGATGACCCGCCCTCTAAGGACAGGTTCCTACTTTGGGCCAAGAGTAGGCCTCATAGACATAGCGCTATGGGACATTGTGGGAAAAGCGTTAAAACAACCTATCTACAAGTTAATGGGTGCTGCTAAACCAATGGTAAAAGCATATATGAGTACTGGGCAAATAAAGAAAGCTCAACAACACATAAAGGACTTTGAGGAAGCAAAAGCAAAATATGGATTCAAAGCTGTAAAACTTAGATTTCATAGAAGCCGCTGGGAAGACGACATCAAAGTACTAAAAGAATTTAGAGACACTTTCCCGGATGTCGAAATAATGGTAGATGCAAACCAAGCATGGGCATATTTCCCACCATACTGGGATAGAAAAACCGCGCTGAAAGTAGCAAAAGAACTAGAAAAATACAATGTTATATGGTTAGAGGAACCACTTCCAATAACAGATCCCAAAGGTTACGCTGAACTTAGAAAAAACACAACCATTATGATTGCTGGAGGAGAACTAGAATACGGTCTCTTTAGAATCAGAGAACTGTTGGAAAGCGAATGTTTCGACATAATACAGCCAGATCCAAATCTAAGTGGAGGGTTAACAGAAATGAAGAAAATAGCAGCACTTGCTGAAGCTTTCCACGTACAGTTTATTCCCCACGGCTGGGAGCCCGGAATAGGCTTAGTAGCGGCGCTCCAGCTCATAGGTACAATGCCCGACTACCTCTGCCCCTACTTAGAATTTCCATTAGATCCGCCTCTTACACCAGAGATAAGAGACGCAATACTAGAAAAACCAATAGAGCCAAGAGGAGGCTACGTAAAAATTCCAGACAAACCTGGACTGGGAGTAGAGATAAATCTTGATGCAATTAAAAAATATGCCACAAAAGAATTGCAGCATTCTTAACAAAATTAAAATATTATTGAATTAAACAAGTATCATGGTGACATTGAACTTTAGAAGCTCATTTATTTCCTTACTGTTACATGTTTCGGAATTAGGGTAAAATAGAGTAAAGATAGTTGAAAATATTTAAATCATGCTGTAGCAGAAAATAGTATGTTCATTGTTGAAATTATCATATGGTGGGGAGAATTTGATAAGCTTAGATGTGAAAGAACTGGCTAGGAAAGCTAAAGTTCACTACGTTATTATTGCCAGTGAGGAAGAAAAGCTATCCATGCTATATAATAGGAGAGGGGAAAAAACTGCTGAAGGAAAGTTTTATGATTATCTCAAATTTGCAGAAAAAATTAGAGAGGAAAGAAAACGGTATTTAATCTATTTCAAATATAAAAATACCGTATCAGTGTACAATAAATTTGGAGACATTATATGGGAAGGAAAATTAGAAGATTTACCAAAACTTCAAGATAGAAAATTTTACGAGAAACTCCCAAAACTCCCAGAAAAAGTTAAGAAATGTAAAACTGTTTTAGAAGCTGTTATAACGTTATTTAAAGACAAAATAGTAGACCCAACATCAGTGATCGACACTAGCGAGGAAGTATGGAGCACAAGAGTTATCGTCGAAAATAATATTATATCGTTCCCCGAGAAAAATGCCTGGGTTGTTTGCATTAATTTTGGTGTTCCGGACATTTTTGGAGATGAAGCAACAGGTCTAATTTCTGAAAACTTCGTATATTTACTTAAAACAGATATTAAAGAATGTTTTAATCAAGCTCGGCCCAAAACCATCTACTTATGCTTCGACAATATACCACCTGCAGAAGTAAGAGATAGATGTAGAATCTTAAACACGTTTCGAGCCATAGCTAAAAAATACGGATACCAAACAGTATACACCGGCTAATATTCATCATGTGTTTTTGTTAGAAAATTAAACAGTCGCGCAGTAATACAAAAACTCTTTCTTCACTTCCTTAACAAATGATTTAGCAGAGCCTTACTATAAAGAGGTTAATATATTTGTAAGGTAATAAGTTAAAATACATTACAACAAATTGTAACCGAAGTTGAAGGAGGAGGTTCCAATTTGATTAAAACACCCGAACAATATAAAGAAAGCTTAAAGAAGATGCGTCCAAACATCTACAAGTTTGGCAAACTAATAGAAGATGTAACAACACATCCAGCAACAAAAAGATGCGTCAACTCCCATGCAAAAGCCTTTGAAGCTGCACAAGACACCAAATACCAAGACCTAGTAACAGCTGAATCTAAACTAATAGGCGAAAAAGTTATGCGATGGCTAACAGTCATGGAAACACCTGAAGACGTAATAAAAAACTGCAACTTCAAACGATTAATGTATAATTTAACAGGAACATGCACCGGAGCACTATGTGTAGGCTGGAACTGTCTACAATCAATGT
>CAYYZD010000157.1:0-4050 GCA_964476035.1 uncultured archaeon | reverse complement strand
TTCTCCCTAACTCTTAAGCAATTTCTAACTATCTGCCAAGCCACCTTCTCCAAAACACTTCTTTTCTAAGACCGCAAATTAACCCCCCATAAGTAATAATTTTATTCCAAATATATGTTCCTATCACCGGTGTAATCAATGAAGATTCTCCTACTATACCCGCTATACACCAGCCATGTAGAGGAAGAGAAGAAAGGTTATTTTCCACCACTAGGTCTAGCTTATATTGCAGCCATTTTAAGAAATTACGATCATTCAGTTAGAATAATAGATATGAATGTAGAAACGAAGAGCCTAAAGGAACTGGAAAAAACTTGTGAAAAAGAACAACCCGATATTATTGGAGTAAGTTCAACAACAATCACCTATAGCACTTGTGTAAACATTTTAAAACATACTAGAGAAATCCTTCCATCTGCAATAAGAATTGTAGGAGGACCTCATGCTAGCATACTGCCTCAGGATTTTATAAACCACTCCGAATTTGTCGTTGTAGGTGAAGGAGAATACACAATGCTAGAACTAGTTGAAACACTAGAAAACTGCGGAAATCCTTCAAATGTTAGAGGATTAGTGTTTAAGAAAGACAAAAAAATTGTTAAAACAGGCCCTAGGCCCTTAATATCAGATCTTGATAATTTACCGTTTCCAGCTAGAGATCTCTTACCCATGGAAGCTTACAACGACAATAAGGGGGCAATTCTTACAAGCAGAGGCTGCCCATTTAACTGCATCTTCTGCAACTCTCATTTAATCTTTGGCAAAAAGTTCAGAGCCAGAAGTCCTAAAAACGTTGTAGACGAAATAGAACACTTGGTCAAAAAGTACAACACCCAAGTAATTCGCATTGTGGATGACATGTTCACACTAGATCGAAAAAGAGTTTTAGAAATCTGTGAGGAGATCCTTAACCGATGTCTTAACATTGGATGGGAGCTAACAAACGGAACTAGAGTAGATAAAGTTGACAAAGAACTTCTAGAAAAGATGCATGAAGCAGGATGCTACAGAATTTACTACGGCATAGAATCAGGCTCCGAAAAAGTTCTAAGAATGCTAAGAAAAGGCATAAAACTTGACCAAGTTAGACGCGTTGTTAAATGGACCAAAGAGATCGGCATCGAGGTCGGCGGCTTCTTCATGATAGGTGGACCTGGAGAAACAGTAGAAACATTAAAAGAAACCGAGAGGTTCATCGATGAGCTAAATTTGGACTACGTCCACCTTAGTATCGCAACACCTTATCCTAGAACAGATTTCTGGGACTGGGTTCTTAAAAACGGCAGATTCGTTACAAATGACTATAGCAAATTTGAAAAAGAGTTTATCTTCGAAACTCCTGACTTCTCATGGAAGCAAAGAATGAAAATGTTCGAATATCTACACGAAAAATATTGTTCCGACAACTAAACGATAAAAATAAGTTTTTACAAAATTTGTAATCAGAACTTGTGAACCGTTCCCGTCCTCTTTATCTTTTCCTCGCTTTTTAAGTAGATGAAATAACCAAGCGCTAAGTATACAATATCGAGTACTGCTAGTATGACTATATTTTGCCATATCCACATTTGTCCTGGCCCGTACAGCAGAAATCCTCGGAAACTTTCCACCCCATACGTTATTGGTGAAATTTTAGCAATTGTTTGAAGAAATGCTGGTAATATTGTAATTGGATATGCTGTTGGTGTTACAACCCAGAAAACTGTATCTACTACATCTATAACCATCCAACCTTGTTTCACCATGAGAACAATGCTACAAATCATAAATCCTACGCCTTGAATAGCTAAAATTGTCAAAGCAACCGATATCAAAGATGGAAGAAGCCCCCACAGATTTAAATGAATACCAAAAACAATAATCATAGCTACTAATTGAAGCACCAATCCTGAACCTGTGTGAGTAATGCTATGTAAACCTTGACCGAAAATTATTGAAAACCTCGAAACTGGGGTTACCAAGACAGATTCAAGAGTCCCTATCCACTGTTCTCTCCTCAAACTCATAGCCGTACCCCATAGTGCTGCGCTAGCAAAGCCAAGGAAAGCAAATCCAAGCACCGTATAAGTAACAATATCCCCTATACCAGTCAATTTCTCTAGGAGCGGGCTGTATCTCCCACCTACAATCGCAAAACCAAAAATTATGAAAGGCAGTAACCACATGACCGGCGCAAAGATAAAATATGTAACACTAAGTGGATAAGAAAGTTCGTCTTTCCAAACTTTAATACATATTGCCCATACCGCTCTTAATTCTTTCCAAAAACTATGCATTTTCACTTTAAATCTCATTTGTATGCCTCCTTAATATTTTCCAGTTCCTCCAGTCATCTTAGTTCTGTACTCAGCGTATGCAAAGGTTAGATAGCCAAATATCCATAAACACAGCGTGAAAACACATAAAATCACTATGGCATCCATTACTGCCTGAATGTTCTTATTTAATAATATTATAGCTCTTATAGCTGTCAACGCGTATGTCGCTGGTATCAGCAAGCTTATAATCCTTGCAACGTATGGAAGTTCAGATATAGGGTACCTTACTGGAATCAGCACGTAAAACATTGTATCTAGGAATTGCGTTAAGGCATCAGGGTCCTTAAATATCATAACGATCCCAGCCATGGCCATTGCAAATCCGTAGAATGCTAAAAGCATTAAAGTAAGCAGTATAATGAAAGGTAAAACATGCGAAAGCGCAAAGGGTATACCAAAAATCAACAGAAGAATTACGAGCTGTACAGTGGCAGTAAGAGTTGTTGTAGCTGTTTCAGCCAAAGCAGCTCCTATCAGAATATCTATTCGAGATATTGGCGACACTAGGAGGCTTTCAAGTGTTCCAGACATCTGTTCCCATCTTAAAGCGTTCCCCATACCCCATAAAGCACTCATAACATACATGTAAAGAACACTTCCAAGAACCATATAACTTAACCAATCAGGTGTTCCTGCAGCAGATGCAAATTCAGCGCTCATGGTTCCACCTGCCAGAGCAACTCCCTGAAATATTGCTGGCATTATCCAGCCTATCGGAACAATCGCCCAATACAATATGTTAAAAGGATATCTAAGGGATATCTTCAAGCTTTTCCATGCAATACTCATAGCAACGCTCACACTTGGTTTTTCGTCTGCAAGAACATACCTGAACTGAACTTTACTCCCCATCCCTGAGCCTCCTCCCGGTGTATTTTATAAAAACATCTTCAAGAGTTGACTCCTCGACCCTAAAACTAATTACTCGCACCCCAGCACTATTAAGAACGTTTAAAACCTCCCTGGCAGCTTCAACACTATTCTTAGCATAAACCTTTATCTCGTACTTTCCATTGCTTAATCCGCTCACTACCCGTTCAACGTACGATATTGACTCCAATTCCTTTGTCGGGGGCTCTTCAAGTGTTTGGAGCGCTAAAACACTTTGCATTCTAACTTCTTTCTTTAATTCCTCTGGCGTGCCGACGCGAATTATTTCTCCTCTATCTATGAGAGCTATACGGTCACAAAGCATATCAGCCTCTTCCATGTAATGTGTCGTTAGGAATATCGTTTTACCACCCTTTTCGTTAAGTTCCTCCTTTATGAAAACCCTTATTTCTCTAGCAAAATTTGGGTCTAAACCTAAAGTAGGTTCATCCAGCAAGAGGATGGGAGGGTCGTGAATAAGCGCCTTAGCAAGGATAACTTTCATTTTCATGCCTGAGGAATAATCCTCAACTTTATCGTCAGCCCTATCCTTAAGACCCATTAATTCTAAAAGTTCATCTACCCTTTCCTTAGCAGTTTTTCTATTAAGTTTGTACAGTTTTGCGAAAAACAAAAGATTTTCTCTAGCCGTTAACTTCCAATATATGCTTCTTTCGCCTCCTGTCATTAAACCAATTCTAGATCTAACCTTTCCAGCTTCTCTGACAACATCGTAGCCATCTACATATGCTTCCCCTTCATCTGGAAGTATTAAAGTTGAAAGTATTTTAATCAATGTAGTCTTTCCGGCACCATTTGGACCTAGAAGACCAAATATTTCCCCTCTTCTCACACGTAAATT
>CAYYZD010000156.1:0-4058 GCA_964476035.1 uncultured archaeon | reverse complement strand
TAGATTCCAGAAGGAAGTGGAGGAGAAAAAGAGAATCATTGTTGGTGTAAATGAGTACGTAGATGAAAAAGAGAAATTGGAGATCCCGTTGCTGCGTGTCGATCCTGAAGTTGTTAGGGTGCAGTTAGCTCGATTAAAGAAAGTTAAGGAAACTAGAGATAATGAGAGGGTTAAGAGGCTTTTAAGCGAGTTAAGGAAGGCAGCCGAGAGAAATGAAAATGTTATGCCATACGTGTTGAATGCTGTTAAAGCTTATGCAACTCTTGGAGAAATTATGGGCGTTTTGAAGGAAGTTTACGGCGAATATCAAGAACTGATAATATTTTAAATGGAGGATAAGCTATGAGTTCAACCGAGAGGAAAATTAAGGTTTTGATTGCTAAACCCGGTTTAAATGGACATGATAGGGGAGCGAAGGTTGTTGCAAGAGCTCTTAGGGACGCTGGGATGGAAGTCATTTACACGGGGCTTAGACAAACACCTGAGCAAATAGTGGAGACGGCAATACAGGAAGACGTTGATGTCGTAGGTCTTAGTATTTTATCTGGAGCACATATGACTTTGTTGCCTCGAGTGGTTCAGTTGCTGAGAGAAAAGGGGATGGATGATGTTTTAGTTATTGCGGGTGGAATTATTCCCACCGATGACATTCCAAAGTTGAAGGAAGCAGGTATAGCTGAGGTCTTCGGCCCTGGAACTCCGCTAAAAACTATCATCGAATTTATAAAGAAAAACGTTAGAAGGAAAGGTTGATTGCTGGAGAGCTTGTAAATGAGGTACAATGTTGAAGAACTGGTTCAAAAGTTAATTCAAGGAGACAAATTTGCTACAGCTAGGTTAATTAGCCTAGCGGAAAACGATCCCACAACAGCTCAAAAAATTATTTCTTTAATTTACCCGTATACAGGTAGGGCTCACGTAATTGGTGTAACCGGTCCACCGGGCAGTGGAAAAAGTACACTGGTTTATAGACTTGCTAAGGAATGGAGAAAAAGAGGGAAAACTGTTGGTATTGTTGCTGTTGACCCGACAAGCCCCTTTACTGGTGGCGCCCTGCTTGGAGATAGGATCCGAATGCAAGAATTAACCTGTGATGATGGAGTTTTTATTAGAAGTATGGCAACCAGAGGTTCTCTTGGCGGACTTGCTAGAGCTACGAAAGATGTTGTTAGAATTTTAGATGCTTCAGGTAAAGATGTTATAGTTGTGGAGACGGTTGGAGCCGGTCAGTCAGAGGTAGCTATAGTGAGAATTGCACATACAATTCTTGTTGTTTTATGTCCTGGTCTTGGAGATGAAATTCAAGTTTTAAAAGCTGGTATAATGGAAATCGGAGATGTTTTTGTGGTTAATAAGGCTGATCGTGAAGGTGCGGATGAAACAGCTATGCAAATAGAGGACATGCTTAACATGGCTTCCACCATTCGTTTCAATGAAACTGGATGGATTCCGCCAGTTGTGAAAACATCTGCGGTATATAATAGGGGTATCTCGGAGCTAATTGATAGAATTGAGGAACATTGGAGATTTCTAAAGAAAATGGATAAGGATATTTACTTTAGGAGAAGGGTTGAGCAAGATGTCATCGAAGCTTTGCGAAGTAAAATTGAACAGATGGCTTTAAACCATGTGATGAAAAACGAGAAGTATAATGAATTGATTGAAAAGGTTGCAAATAAGGAAATTGATCCGTATACTGCAGCAGATATTATTTTAAACGGTGTTATTCGCTCCGAGGAAAAGGAGCCTGAAGAAAATGAGTAAATATAGGTTGGAAAAGGGAGTTGTCCATGTTTATACTGGGAACGGTAAAGGTAAGACTACTGCTGCACTTGGCCTTGGGCTTAGAGCAATTGGCCATGGACTTAAAGTATACATGATTCAATTTATGAAGGGGTTTAATTACGGCGAACATAAAGCTGTAGAGTTACTTCCGAATTTTAAAATTGTCAAGTTTGGAGGGCAAGAACTCGTTAACCCATCTAATCCAACAGAAGAAGATGTGAGAGCTGCAAGGGAAGCGTTAGACCATGCAAGAGAGGTCGTTATGAGTGGAGAATATGACGTTGTTATTTTGGACGAGATTAATGTTGCTTTGGATTTTAAACTCATAGATGTTCAAGATGTATTGGAATTGATTAAAAATAAGCCGAAACACGTAGAGTTGATTTTAACTGGTCGATATGCACCCTCAGAAGTAATTAAGGCTGCTGACCTTGTTACATTTATGAGGGAAATAAAACATCCCTACAGGCAGGGTTTACCAGCACGTAAAGGCATAGACTACTAAACCCGTTTTAAAATATTAGAATAAAAAGTTGGTAGTAAGTTAGTTTTTATTTTACTTTTATTCCATACAACCTTGCTATTTCACGTACTATTACATATCGTTGAATTTCATTCGTTCCCTCATATATCTCATAGATTCTACAGTCCCTATAGATATTCTCAGGCGTTGGTAGCTCCTTAATGGGCACATATTCTGGATCAGCCATGTAACCTCTGCCACCAAATATCTGAATAGCTCTATGAGCCGCAAAGGTAGCAACTTCTGTTGCATAGCATTTCGCCATAGAAGCTGGAAGTGTAACTTTCCTACGTTCAATCTGCCCCTTAATCGCCAAGTCTCTAAGATGTGCTGCTCTATACGTTAATAGACGAGCTGCGTCGATTTTCATAGCCATGTCCGCAAGCATCCATTGAATAGCCTCCCACCCTATTATAGGCTTTCCGAATTGTTCTCTTTCGCTGGCAAATTTTAAGGCTTGTTCAAAGGCAGCTTGCGCTGCACCTAAACCTTGGGCAGCAACACCGCATCTTCCGTGGTCTAAAGCATCAAGTGCAACGTAGATCCCTCTGTTTTCTTGTTCAGGTCCACCTAGGATATTTTCTGATGGTACACGTACATTTTCAAATTTTACCTCGCTAGTTGGGGTTGCTCTTAAGCCAAGCTTCTTTTCTTGCTTTGGAAAGGATATTCCTTCTGTTTCTCTCTCCACTATGAAGACTGTTATACCTCGATATCCAGCTTCCGGCTTTGTTTTTGCATAAACCAGAAATATGTCAGCCAAGTTTCCTAACATTATAAACTTCTTATGACCATTAATAATATACTCATCTCCTTTCTTCTCCGCTTTGGTTTCTATGGCTGCTACATCTGATCCAGCCTTTATCTCGGTTAAGCAGTATGATCCTATTTTTTCTCCTTTTACTAATGGTGGTAGGTATTTCTTTTTCTGTTCCTCTGTTCCAAATGAGAGTATAGGATTGCAAACTAAAGTTGGTGTGTAATCCACAAGAACGCTGAAAGCCCCGCATACACGGGATATTTCCTCTATCGTTATTATTTCTTTTAGGAAACTTTCTCCTTTTCCACCATATTCCTTTGGAACGTGTTCAGCTAAATAACCTTTTTCACCAAGTTTTCTGTAGATATCCCAAGGGAATTCTCTCCCTAGCCCGTCAAGGTTCTTTTCCTCGTACTCTTGTCTAAGTGGTGCTAGCTCTTTTTCAGCAAATTCCCTAACCTTTTTTCTATGTTCCTCTATTTCAGGTGTAACATATGGGGCATATAATCCCATGGACACATCAACCACCCCTCATAGCCCATAGCGAGAAACCCCTGCTTTGACAGGGGTCGATCGTACAAAAATTAATGTTTCCTCTCTTATAATATTTTTGGAGCCATTTTAAGTTCATTAACCTATTGACAAATAGAAATTTAGCTTCAAGTACTTGTTACTCGCCCTTTACGTTATCAAACCTCTTTACTAGTTATTTGACACTTTTATAGCTATCTTAATTCTCCTATAAAGGGAAATTTATGTGATTGATTTCTAAATTTTAAGAAGTTTCTTTGCGTTTTCCTCAAGAATTTTCTTTTCAACCTCGGGTTTTAAGCCGAGTTTTTTAAACTCAGATATCCATCTTGCAGGCTTTATAAAAGGATAATCGGTTCCAAAGAGACACTTATCGCTAAGTAAGCTGTTCACGTAGCGGATTAATGTTTCGGGGAAATATTTTGGTGCCCAGCCTGAAAGATCAATATAAACGTTTGA
>CAYYZD010000155.1:0-4063 GCA_964476035.1 uncultured archaeon | reverse complement strand
TAAATGTGGGTATGTTGCCCGAATTAAAGGAAGAACCTTTAAATGTCCAAGATGCGGAATGGAATACGATAGAGACCTAAACGCTTCAATCAACATAGCCCATAGGGTAATGAGCTCTATGGGATGGCGGAGTAGTGAAACCCGCAAACCAGCAGATGAGGGGATAGGTGAAAAACCTACCCTAAACGCTGGAAGCCCCTTCCAATAGGAAGGGGTAGTTCACTCATCGATAAATTTTGTTATATGTGGGTTTTGAAGCTTTCCAACGGTACATTTATAAACTAACTGCTTCTCAGTTCATCCACTTCTTTAAAAGAATTGTTAAGTGATATAAGATGCTCGATGGTGTTCATGTGATCAGAGAAGATAGGGAAGTCGATGAGTATTTGAGAAGAGAATACAAGGTTTATGACAAATATGAAATAAACATAATTGGATTCGCCGTAGTGCTAGTAGAGGAAGACTGCGCCCACATAGGTGTTATAAATGTGGACAGAAATTATAGAGGTCACGGAATAGGTACAGTTATTCTTCTATCCATTCTTAAAGATTTCAGCGATAAAAAAATAGAAGTTGAAACATTTAGCCACCTTGTACCTTGGTACAGGAAACACGGCTTTAAACTTCTCAGCGAAAGCGGAAGTATATTCCGCCTAGTACACCTGCCAAACTTATAGCCTTAAAACAACTATTTTGGTTTCCTCTGGTAAAGTTTCCTTAGTCACCTCATATTCCGAGGAATCAATCCTTTCTATGTTCTTTTTACCTTCCAGGAACGGTTCAACACTAGAAATTGGTAAACTTATACCTCCTATTTTGAAATGCATCGGTATGACAATTTTAGGTTTCAGCACCTCGACAATTTCTGTGGCACCTTTCGCATCTATGGTATATGTTCCTCCAACAGGTATAAACAGTACGTCCACGTCCCCTATCCGTTCTACCTGATCTGAAGTCAAAATATGGCCTAAGTC
Organism: uncultured archaeon; assembly: GCA_964476035.1. GTDB lineage: Archaea > Asgardarchaeota > Baldrarchaeia > Baldrarchaeales > DXJG01 > DXJG01. Next base: position 3,089 of record CAYYZD010000155.1, on the reverse strand, counting down.
ACCTAAATGACAGAATCTGACGCCATCCACCTCAAATACGTAGATTATGTTGTTGCCTCTCTCCCTACCTCTACTTTCATCATGATAAGAGAAAACCCCTCTAATCTTAACACCTTTCTCCTCCCATTCACCACTTTCCTCCCTAATTATGGTAGCGTCTTCTTTTGCAACAAATTTAATCCCACCAGCGTGGTCGAAATGACCATGGCTTATTAACACGATGTCCGCTTCAGATCTCGGCGTATGCAGGCCTATCGAAGACCCGTCATGTGGATCCGTAACAACAGTAACCTCCCTGCCTTTTATCTCGAAACATGCATGCCCCAACCATTTTATCTTAACCATTTTTAACCCCTCTAATTTTCATTCTATATGCGCCCTAATGAATTTTCCTACCACTACCTAATATCAATTTAATTAGTACATAAGTTGATTTAACGTGCCAGATCTAAAATTACTGTTTTTATTCCTACGTTTTACCACGATTTTAAAGACTCAAATTAAGATACACTTATAATTACGGATGTGGTATGTTAACTAGCCAGTATTCCGATTTACCATTAAATATACGATCTGTTGATTTAGGCTAAATATCTGGAACTGGATTTTGCGGTCTTAGCCTTTTTGGATGGGCATCTTTGAAAACTGATGAGCGGAAAAATTAAATTGCATGAAATATTACTACTTAGTGGAGGTGTAATGTTTGACTTTTGAAAACAGAGAGAAGCAGGGTGAACAAAGCAAATCTATAGCTGAGAAAAAAGAGGAGCCAGTAATTCCCGCTGCTTTTAGAAGCGCCTTAGAAAACCTCTCATCGTTCAAGGGCGTTGAAGGAGTACTCGCAGTTGATGATGAAGGATTTCCGCTGCAATCCACGTTAAAAACGGATAAAGCTGAAGCACTATCAGCCTTCATCAAAAGTTTTGCATCCCAGATAGAGAAGCTTTCAAAAGAACTAGATATGGGCGAGGTAAGATTCGTCACCATAGATGCAGAAATATCGGGACAAAGCAAAGAATTACTCTTAGCTTTAGAAAAAGACATGTACTTATGCGTTCTTAGAAGCAAAACCCAAGAAACATAGTTAAAACTTATACAACTTCTTTAAAATTATTTCTCTGGCACAGATCATAAATGCCTTAGCCACATCTTTACCTCTAATTGCCACAGTTTCAACAACAGGAAAATCCTCTATATCGAGAATTTTTACTAGCTCCCTTTTTGACATAGCATCCCATAAATCCTGTTTATTTAACATAAATACAATTGGTACTTCATTTCCCAGCTTATCTCCCACTATCTCTCGTATTTCTTTCAGACACTCTATGTTGTCCCGCAGTCTTCGCCTAGAACTATCAACAACAAAAACTATACCATCGACAGAAACCGTTCCATCTTTATCTCTAAGCAAGACTTGCCTAACAACACGATGTCTACGCGCCCCAGCAACAGTAAAAACATCAAAAATAACATTCTCAGTTGTGCTAATTGGCAAATAGTCAAAAAACATCGTACGACCGTCAGGGCCCTTTAACTCATGAAGCTTACCTTTTTTCAACCCTTTAACATTTGTATAAAGCCATCTTAAGGCGGTTGTTTTGCCACTCAACGTAGGACCATAATAAACTATTTTAAAATGTATCCTTCCCTTACTATCAACCTTCAATCTCCACACCAACTATATCCAAATATTAGTCTATACTTAACTTAAAGGCTAATGATATAATGATGTTATATTAGTACACATATTTTGTCATGAGTATTCCCGTCTATCTTTTTAAAATTTGCTTAAAATTTCGTCGCATAGAATCTTTCGAAACACAGTTACATTAAACACTTAAGAGCTCTTTATTAAAACAAGTCTTCAATAAGTTTGACATACATGAAATAAAAGTCCTCTCAAACTAGTTAAAATTTATAAACAAGGTCGAAAATATAAGTATTAGATGTAGCAAAAAACATTATAACAAATTTGAAACCTTTTAGTAACACACTTCATCGAAGCCTAAAGCATAATCAGAGGGAGTAAAAATTCCCAATGGTCTATTTATTATAGAATGGGATAAAGTTAGAGGTGCTAAATTAAGCTATAAAGTTCCAATAAGTACTCCGATAGATAATTCGATAGCTGAACGAGTTATGTTAATGGGAAGCGGCCTAAAACCCTATAATCCAACATTACTTCAAATAAGTAATTTACAAATTTTGGTATGTTTTGAAGGGGAAGGTGTCTCCAGAAGGTGTCTTGGAGCAATATTAACATACGAGGAATCGACTAAACTTGATAAGCTGAAAGAGGAAGTTAAAATTATAGCTGAAAAAATATTTTCGACCACAAACATAGAGAAAGAATTAAAAAAAGCCCTTAAAACGTTAAAAAACATATAAGTTCTTCCCCTTTCGTTCTTTATTTTAACTCCTCCAGAAGCTGCATGTCAGTCAGTTTTTCAACTGTTCTCTTTTCTTGAAGTTACTATCTATATTTCATTTTAGCAGGGCATGTAAAAAATAAAAGCTATGCCTAAATAGCATAAGCATTGCCCGATTTAAAAACAATCTCGGTAATACTCTAACCCTCGGGTTTCAAAGCTAATAGTTATATTTGAAGCGAGCGTTTAGATGTATGATTAATTTTCCTTTCTTTCTCCCTCTTCCTCCAACTGTTCCTTGACTTCCTCTTCGACTTCTTCCTTCTTTTCTTCCAGTAGTTTTTTCAACTCTCTCGGTGCCTCTATACCTGTCAATTTTTCAATGGTTTCAGCTACTTCTCTCAACGTTTCTTCCCCCGCTTCAACCAACTCCTCCGATACTTCCTCAGCCTCAGGAACTGCGACTTCTACTTCTTCTCTTTCTAAGAATACAGAAGGCGCTATAGTACCATAATCACTCCTAATTAGATCGCGTACGATTTCCTCTCTTTCACGTACCTTTCCAAACTTCGGAGATTTTCCTTTAGTTAATCTCTTGGAAATGCTCCTTGTAAGCCGTACAAATGCCGGAAATCTGAAATAGAAGTACCAAGAAGCAGCAACAGCAAAAATACCCGCCGCAACACTCGAACCAGTTAAAAGCCCCATAAGAAGCACTTT
>CAYYZD010000154.1:0-4103 GCA_964476035.1 uncultured archaeon | reverse complement strand
ATTGTTAACCCAAGTCCAGAAGCTTTAACAGCGCTACTTCAAACAATAGAGTCATTCGTCAGCCAGATGGCGCTGAACAAAATAACTGTTGTTATTGGTGCCTTTGTTGGAGGAATGATTCCGTTCCTGTTTTCTTCGGCTGCTATAAAAGCTGTCGGGGATGCTGCTCAAGTAATGGTTGAGGAGGTAAGAAGACAGTTTAGAGAAATACCTGGACTAAGGGAGGGAACAGCATTACCGGATTATTCTCGATGCGTAGACATAAGTACAAAATATGCACTTAAGAGAATGATCATTCCCGGGCTAATTGCAATAGTTTCTCCGATCATTGTTGGTTACCTTTTCGGCTGGGTTGCGGTGGGTGCACTGGTAATTGGAGCTACGGTAACTGGGGTTCCGTTGGCAATAATGATGATGTGGGGAGGATGCATCTGGGACAATGCAAAAAAATACGTTGAATCCGGGAAACTTGGAGGAAAAGGTTCACCAACACATGCAGCAGCTGTTGTAGGTGACACGGTTGGAGATCCGTTGAAGGATACTGCTGGGCCAAGCTTACACATACTAATAAAACTATTGAACACCGTGTCTCTCGTCTTCATACCATTGTTTCTCGCAGCGATGTTCATCATCTAAACCTTTTATTTCTCTTCATCGAACATGAGTTCAGGTTTGGGGTCCAATGACTCTGGATTATGACACCAGCGCGCGTCCATCATGTAGAGAAAACCTCTGAACATTAAAAACAATTCCTTTGGCATTTCTGTACATTGGGTTTCTCCTCCACTTGTAAGTAAAAGCTAGATGACTTGGGTGATTATTGCTCTACTACTTAGTGATTTATTATATTTTAATATAAAACCATTGAAGTGAGGAAAATTCTATTACAGTTTTTATGTATCTTTGTATTGTTTGGTCTTGTACTTCTTTTGTTTGTTCAACGAAGCGCGCGCTGAGGTTTTCTTTCGACTATTTTAAACAATAATTTAGCGCTATAGTAGAGAATAAACCAGAAGAATAACTGTGAAATCGTAAAAACGAGGATACAGCAGATGGAGATTCATCTGTTATATCGTTGAATGCCAATAAATGACTACTAAAATCGCTGAAATATGAACAATTTTTAACGTTAAATTTATATTTTTGGTTATCTAGAAGCGTTATCAACGGGTTAGAGGGATAAAATATGATAAGTTTGATGGATATACTTTATACTTTAATATTATTTGTATGGGTAATTTTGGTGGTTCAAGTAATTTCTAAGGGTGTGTATGAGATAGCTGCAAGGAAATGGGAGCATTATGTCGGTGTTTACTTTGCTAGAAAGACAATACATATTTTAGCTGGTGGAATCGTAGCTTTTGTCATAGCTTGGTTTAACTTGTTTAGCACTCCAATAATACCGTTTATTCTGGGTGTAATTCTTGCCATGTTTTGTTATTTGCCTCGTAGATCTGGGAAGTTGATGGAGTGGTTTCAGGATCCAAACAATATGTATGAGGTAAACTTTTGTTTGGTCTGGGCAATTATAATGAGTTTAGGATGGTTAGTGACCAACGGGGATTTCTGGCTTGGAGCAGTTCCAATACTGTTTATGGCTTGGGGTGATGGTGTTACAGGGATAATTAGAAATTTTGTGTTTAAGAAGAGAACTAAGCATTGGATTGGAAACGTCGCCATGTTTCTGTTGTGCGCACCTTTAGCATATTTCCTTGGATTTGGGGTTATTGGGATAATAGCTGCATTAATCGCTAGTATGGTTGAACACTTCGAAAAAATTGGTGGTAGAATTATAGATGATAATATAACTGTTCCAGTAAGCAGCTTCATAGTGTTAAGCATATTTACATTGATAAGTGTTCCATATATTTCGCCTTAATAGAAATTAAAGATTTATCTATGGCTATAGATTGCTTTTTACCTCTTAGTATCTTTCACGTAGCCATTGATTCCAGTAGTTGCAAATTTCTAGGCGAATAAGGGGTTTCTTGATAAAGATTGTTTATTACTGTATAGCTGTATTTAATTACAACTAAAAGTGCCTTATTTAGGTTTTCCAACTAGTTTAAGGAAGCCCTTTGTTCCGTCGGCTTTGTCAGCGGTGCTCATGTGTTGTAGAGCTCTTATGGCGTATACTAGGGCTGTAAGGGATGAGTGTGCTAGCATGGCGTATAGAGCGTATAGTGGTGTTTGTAGCCAAGGTAACCAAGAGAATAGTATCATGTATAGGACGTATACGTTTCTTCTTCCATCTATTCTGGCAAAGACTCTATCAAATTTTGTATATGCTGTTAGAGCTTTTCCCATTGTTAGTCTAAATTGCATGTAACAATGTCTGACAAAGCTATCTACGACAAGCATTGCTAAACCTAATATGAGTGGTAAATAGCTGTATCCTGATAGGTATAGGCTTATAGCGAAGCATATGTACCATGTTTGTTCATATAGCATATCGAAGGAATGTTCGATGTATCCTAATTTTGTTAATATTCCTCGTGCTCTGGCCAGTTTTCCGTCTAAACCATCTATGATTCCAACAACGTAGGCTAAAATTGCTGCCATTTTCAAGTAGCCTAACAAAAATAGAGCGGCTACTAGAAATGCGGATAAATTTGCGAAAATTGTTATTCTATTTGGGGTAATCCATGAAATATCCGCCATATAATATACGAGATGATCTTCTATTGGTTTATTTATGTAGGATGTAAAGTGAAGGCCTTTTTGGGTTCTGAAAATCAATTTTTTCTTGGCAAGCTTAATGGACTTTTTATCCTCTATTTTTATACATATTGGAAGTACCTCTCTCTTTAATTCTACATGCTCTACTCTCATACCACTTATATCCAGTTTAACTACGTTTTGTAAACTTTCTAGAACTTCTGCGAGCCTATTTGGGCTTTTTCTTACTTCTTCATTTTTTAATATACTTAGGAAATCTTTATTTATCTTGCAAATCCCAAGAAAGTTGTTATTTGAATAGCAAATGACGTTCCTATCTATTTTAGCGATTTGGCTTACAAATTCGGAGTCAATAACGAGGTTTGAATATAATATCAGGAGATCATCCTCTAGAAATTCCTTTGGGATATTTAAGGTCTCGTATTCTTCTGTTTGAACATAGGAAATTTTCATCTTCATTTCTTCGCCATTTTTAAGCAAATTTGATATCTGCTCCCCCTTAAATCCTAATACAATGAGAACTTCCCTGACTCCTGCTGTTTTAATTGAGTTTAAAATTCTTGCAAGTAGAGAAACGCCACATACCTTTACCAAGGCTAAAGGTCTATCTTTATTGAATATGTGATCCCTATGAGCGGCTAATATTATAGCTTTCATCCTCCTCGACCTCCACGGTGTGAAATTTAAAACAAGTAAGATGTCGCCACGAAAATATTAGGATTACTATATTTTACTTCAGAGAATATAAAGATTATACTATTCTTCATTCAGTAGGTAAAGAGATGTGAAATGTAAATTGCAAAGGCGCAGTTACTTGGAAGATTACCTAAAAGCTTGTTTAGAAATTACCAGCCGTATTCGATTCCTATTGGCAGGTTTCATATATGCTTAATCTGCATGATTTACAGGCACAATTCCTATAGAAACATTTGAATTAGTTAAATCATCATTTTATAACTAGTTTGCTCATTTGACTAAAATGTAAGATTTGAAGTACAACAATATAGTAAAGAAGATGATTGCTTCTATATAGACGTAAAGTTCGTGCAAAATGTTAAAATTAATAAGGGTAAAACGAAATAAACTATTAGCAGCTAGTATTCCGAGTTTAGAAGGGAGAGTGTCGTCTAGAAGGTTGCCTATAATGTTCTCATATATAGTTGAACTTAAAAACGTAGTTAAAGTATATGAGATGGGGAAAGTTCAAGTTCATGCATTGCGAGGTATTAATCTCTCTATTCGGAAAGGCGAGTTTGTTGTTATTTTAGGTCCAAGCGGCAGCGGGAAAACTACACTTCTAAACATTATTGGGGGAATTGATCGACCTACTAGTGGAGAAGTTATTGTTAATAGTGTGAAGATAACGGAACTTAGTGAAGAAGAACTTACAGATTTCAGACGTAAAAATATCGGTTTTGTTTTTC
>CAYYZD010000153.1:0-4104 GCA_964476035.1 uncultured archaeon | reverse complement strand
CAGTATCTGGAAAGGGAATAGTTGAAGCTTTAATAGCATGGAGAAGCATCTTGAAAGGCGTAGATCACAAATATAAACTGGTGATTACTGGCGAGATTCAACCCAACGTCTTAAGTAGGTTGAAGGTGTTCTGCCGTAAACTAGACATTGAGAACAAGGTACAGTTTACAGGATTTCTTCCCAGAAAAGAGCGCTTATCCTTAGTTGCCAAAGCTAAACTAATGCTTTATCCATCACATGTTGATGCTTTTCCATTTGCTGTACTTGAGGCGCTGTATTTAAACACCCCGGTAGTTGCTTATGATATACCCGCACTTAGGATCTATTATCAAGGCTTAGAAGGAATTACTCTGATAAATGAATCCGACCTAGAGGCGCTCGTACAAAAATCATTAGAACTAATAAGCACAAGAAATATTCCTACAGACAAACCTAGATTCAAAAGCTGGAATAAAATAATGAACGAAGAAACCAATCTAATAAGGAAATTAGTCTTAGAATAATTATGTTTTCCTGAACTAAGTTATTAAATATTGTTTTTCTCTTTGTAACTATCACAAGAGTTGCGGGAAATTATTTCATTACTGAAGAAGAAAAATTGGTATCCTAGGGATACTTGCATCAGCGAGTTTTTCATTAAAACCTTCTTCGCTTTAAACCTAATGTTAGTTAAACAATAAGCATTTACGATTTCAGATTCTCTATATTCTAGGAGAAAAGTTCACTTTTCGAGCTAAATTGAAATTTCCATTAACAATCATTCACTAAAAATTATTCGCCGAATAAGTAAATTTTTTATCTTATATTTTTCCCTAAGCTCTATAATCATCCATGCAGCCAGTATAAAACACTAATCATGAAATAAGGATTATTGAAGATTTGAATTATTATTTTCGTTAAAAAAGAAGTGATGTTATATGAAGTATGGTCTGATTGTTGCATACACAGAAAATATAGGCGATGATATCCAAAGTTTAGCAGCAAAACAATTCCTTCCCAGAGTTGATATTTATGTTGATAGAGACAAACCGAATAAAGTTCACTGTGATGAGGAAGTAAAAATCATATTTAATGGATGGTTTTCTCACCATCCTGAAAATTTTCCTCCAGCAGAGTGTCTTAAACCTCTTTTTATTTCATTCCATGCAGGAAATAGATTATTATCGCGGCGTATGGTTGATTACCTAAAAAAGCATGAACCCGTTGGGTGTCGTGATCTTTATACTCTTTCAATTTTGAAAAAGAAAAATGTGAATGGATATTTTTCGGGGTGTTTAACGCTTGTCCTAGATTATAAATATAAAAATTTTTCAAATGAAAAAAAGGACCAAATTTTAATAGTAGATCTTGATAAGGAAGCCCTTAAACTTTTACCAAGGAATCTTTTAAACTCATCCCGTTTTCTTTCTCATTACCATTTTAAATTCACGTATGAAAATGTTGATAAAACCATCTCGTCAAAAATAAAAAAAATGACAATTTATGGATATATGCCAAAATCCATAAAAAGAATCCTAAAGAGCATTAAATACCATTTAATAAACAAACCTTTAGTCAAATTCGATTTTAGTATTAAAGCCAAGAAATTTGATGTAAAATATAAACTGAAACTAGCAGAAGATTTTATTAAAAAATATGCATCAGCAAAACTTGTAATAACTTCGAGGCTTCATGCGGCTTTACCTGCAGTTGCATTTGGGACTCCTGCAATTTTAGTCTACAAAAATTTTGACTTTTACAGATTCGATGGCCTTGTGAATTTTGTGCATAATTTCAGTTTAAGAGAATTTAAGCGTAATATAGACAAAATAAATTGGGAAAATCCTCCACCAAATCCAAATCAAGAGAAACTTAAAGAAATTAAAAGACATTTGATTGAAAAATGTGTAAGTTTCGTTAAGAACGAATAAAAATATGCCCACTTAAAGAGAACGAACAGAAATCAAATCTTCTTTGAGTGCTAATTTCCTTATCATTATATTTGTTTCTTCATCCATTATCCACTTTTAGCCTTTTTGGTTTTTCGATGTAATAATTTTTGGCGTGAAATAAATTTAGCTATCGATTTTAGTAGTTTAGGTGTTTTCCATCGAATATTTTCAGGGAATTTATAATACAAGAAAAATAAAGGCCATGTAGCTCCCACTCTCCGATGCGATATATTTTCCGGAATGTTGAACTTCTTAAACCAATTGAAGAACTCTTTACAATTAAGTAAATTATGGTTCAATACCATAGGGATATGTTTTTGAATGTCTTTCCACATAAAAACTTCGTTTGGAGAATGGAAGAATCTATGAGGGTTTTCAATAAGCTGCCCTTTTAGGAATTCAAAAAATTTGCGGTTCACGCTAAAGCCACATTTATTAGGATCGATATTTTCTAGTACAAGACTTGTAATGGTTCTGCAACATTTCTCGCACCTACTGCAATTAAGCTTTTGAAACTGAGAATAGCAAACTCTTAAACGCACTCTTCCCTCCTTTAAATAACTTTTTAGTATATCCCTAATTTTTTATGCCTAGTTAGTTTGTAAGAGTCGTGAATAACTCTTGTATTAGACCAACACAACTTATTATCTATAAGCCAATGCGAACCCCATGGATATTTGTATTGGGGCGAATGACTTGAAGCAATCAATAGCGTTCCAATTCCCTTTGCAACCGTTAATGGAGCACATATGCTTGATAAGGATATTCCATGTTGGAAACCGCCCCACCAACTATCTATTAAAAATCTGCCAAACTCAAGGCCCAACAGTCTTTCATTTATGAATTTACGTAAGTTAGTTTTAACAAAGTTTATTTCAACTCCATCTCGTCTCGCAAAAGCTTCATATTCATTTTTAACATTTCTCCAAAAATTTTCTTCACTAATCGGTATATCAGCACCCCATATCATTATCAAGTTTGGTTTCTTCTTTCTATGTCTAATATAAGAAGTAAGGGAATCTACCCCTCCGCTAAATAAAAGTGCCCATCTCCTATGTGAAAACTCATTTTGAACCTTTTTAACTTTTTTAACATAGATTTTGGTGGAAAAGGGAAGTTTTGGATACCACTTTTTAAATACTAACTTAATCATATTTAAAGATTCAAAATAAGACTTATCCAGCTCTCCAACATATATATCCGCACCCGTAGCCCAAGCAACCGTAACAACATTAGACAAAACAGGAATATTCAAAACGCTTGCATCGATGCTCTCGATATCAACATCATATCTCGCCCAAAAGATCTTTTTGCCAAAATATTTATCAATATTCCCTGAACAAGAAATATTTGACAATAAAAGATTCTTTCTAACCTCAGGTTCCTCTATTTGAATGTACTTTGACTTCAACGTACATCGACCTAAAATAATTAGTTTATTAAGTATTTTTTTGATGTATTAAAATTTATTTTTAGATCTTGCATTCGTTATTTTCTCTAGCCAAAGCCTTCCCATACAACCCTTTAAGGCGGCAAATGTACTGAGGTCACCTCATACGCTCCTCAAGCGAACATTTACAGTAATCTTTAACAAACTTTGGAAACTGTCTTCCGGTATATCTAACGCTTCGATAAGGCGGAGTCAGCGAAACTATACAGTTTACACCTTTTCTCGCCGGAGAACTTACAAACATAAATTACTCTTTATTGCGAATTTCCCAGTTTTCCCTGATTTTATAGAAAAAATGTGTAAGTTAAGAAAATCCTTCTACACTTAGAGTTCAAGATTATATTGTGAGTATGTATGTTTAAGCATAGTGAAATCAACTACTTGCGTGATCCTTTTAATAAAATATTTTTTCGCACACTACAGGCACTCAAAGAATCTGTCGACTTTGCGAACATCTCCAATAATATTCAACAACATCAAGTGGATGGGCAGAAGACCAAGAGATTCATCTCTAGACATCAGCAAGGCATCCGTAATGCTTCACCATAAGCCATTAAACATTAAAAAATCCCTAGAAATATTAAAGAAAGAACTGATAGATAAAATCAGCCAACAATTCTAAATCTCCTAATTATAAGACTGCTCCAGATCACAATTAATAGGCGATTTCTTTATCCCTCTAGGGGGAGGGGTAGGTTTATTAACATGCCGAAAATAACAATA
>CAYYZD010000152.1:0-4122 GCA_964476035.1 uncultured archaeon | reverse complement strand
GCATTAATAATTGTGGATTCAGGACACAAAGGAGGAGTAATAAAAACAGCAGAAACCATGACTTGGCAGCATTACAAGTTATACCAACTTATATTCAATAGATTCATGGCAAGCCAAATGATACCTGCGAAAATAAAAAGATTAAAAGCAAAAATAAGATTTGATGAGGTAACTGAAGCCGATATAAAGGGAATTGCGGAAGTTATTGAGCCAGGATTCACAATAATACAGCCAATTAAAACAATACCCCGAATAGAAGAGCCTTTAAGTGTAATTGATGTGAAGTTCAAGAAAATACCCACAGTAAGCCTCTATACACAAGGGGATATCGTCGAACTCATGAAAAAGAGAGGAATAGGAAGACCGTCAACGTATGCAACAATAATACAAACATTACTTGAACGAGGATACGTAGAAGAAAAAAACAAAATGTTAAAACCAACAAAGCTAGGAATAAAAATATACGAATACCTATCAAAATTTTATAACAAATTAGTATCCGAAGAGAGGACTAGAGAGCTAGAGAGAAAGATGAAAGAAATAGAAAAAGGGAGAGTAAACTACCAACACATTTTAAATGATCTCTACCAAGAGATAAAAAGCTTAATGTAATTCTCAATTTACAATTGCTAAGAATCTACTAATTTTATTAAAATAGTGAGTTAATAACGCTTAGGCTCTAAACCACGTAAACACGTAATATATTGGCTTCCCCTCGGGGCTTATTGTTGATATTATAAACTTCTTCCTTACCGTAGTTGCAAGTCTGCCAGCCCTTACTATCTCCAGTGCAGAAAGCTTTGAATCTACCGGTAAAACATGAACCAAGAAGGGTGCATGGTCAATTCCAGGGCCATGTTCATATACAGCAAAATCGGCACCAAATTTCATTCCAGGCCGAACAACATACCCCTTATCCCTAAGATCCTTATAAACTATATACTTTTCCTCTAGCTTATCATGAAACTTTGATGCCATTTTTTTGAACCCATCAAATGAAAGCTCACGTTTTGTTTCGGCATCCACTAAAATAAGCTTCCCCTTTTCCATAAGATATAAAGCTTCTAAAAGGGATAATTCTAATGGCTTATTAAAACTAGGAGCTTTCGGTTTTCTAATTCCGAGGGGTTTACCGTAAAACCCCTCCGCATAAAGTTTTGATCCCTGTTCAGGGTCCCAAACAACAACCCTGTTTCCAAGGAATTCTCCTCTAAATTTTTCCGACATTTTCTTCCTCCTATCTAAACCTAGCAACTGCCACTATCCTTACAGCATCTGCAGCATCTTCTGCCAGATCTGCGATCTCTTCAACATGTTCCACAAAATCTATTACCTTTATCAAGGTTTTCGCGTCTAATTCCAAGTTATAAAGAGTATGGACGATATTTCTTTGTAGTGTGTCCACTTTCCTCTCTGATTCATCTACTTCTTCCGCAATTTTTATAGCTTTTTCAGCATTTTGAGGGAGTATAAAAATAGCTTCCCTAAATTTTTCGACTGATTTCACCACTCCTTCGACTAGTTCCTTGAACATGTTTGCTAATTCGCCTTGAGGACGCCAATCACGTAAATGCGATAGTCTGAAACTGGTCGCATCAGCGTAATCAGCTATTTCATCGGCAATGAGACTTAATCGCATAAGATCTTCCCGTTGTATCAATGTAGCGGCCTTAGAAACCTCATCTAATAAAGCTCTTTTTATTTCATCAGCTTCTCTCTCCAGATGCGAAATCTTTTCCAATCTCTTTTCAATGGTTTCCCATTTATCGTTCATCCAATCCTCTACCATAAGAGCTAGTTCTTTTACCGCTGTAACCACTTTTCTTATGTGATCCTGATACATGTCAAGAACTCTTCTCTCTTCATTATTGGCGTAGGGATTTAATACCATAAAGCTTAAACCTCCGCAATTAACATTCAATTTATCCAGTTTTAGATAAAACTTTGATATATTGCACTTCATCCTAGACCGACGTGCATCAAATACTAACCAATGCTTATAACATTTTCGTAAATTTTAAGAAAGCGATATAGCTATCAGTCAACGTTAAGCAAAGACTTTAAATGCTTCAAAATTCACTAAATATAGCTTTAACCTTAGATACACATCTTATCCTCGCTCACTTCGCTAAAACTTTCTCCGGAAATCTTATATAACTTTTACAAGAACATACTATGCCGATGAAGAATGGCATCAGCTGGCTAGGCTCTGCCGATGGCCTAGGATCAACCACCTGAGCACTTTATAATTTCCTCGAAAAATACCGTAACATCGCTACTTACATACTACACTCCAACAACTGAAATAATTTTTAAATAGGAAGTTATGACCTAATCCATAAAATGTAAGTCTTATAGCATTCTAGGCGAGGAAAATGTTGTTAAGAGACCTTTTTGAGAAAAACAAATTAAGGTTTCTGCTATTTGGTGGCAAGGGCGGTGTAGGTAAAACAAGCTGCGCAGCCGCAACTGCCCTCTGGGCTGCAGAAAACGGAAAGGAAACCTTGGTACTTAGTACAGATCCAGCCCATAGCTTATCTGACAGTTTCGGAGAAAAAATAGGAGACACTATTAAAAAAATAAATGGAATTAAAAACCTTTATGGGCTCGAAATCGATCCCAAAAAAGCGATACGTGAATACAGCGAAAAACTAAGGTCAACACCAGACTTTGGTTTACCAATGGCTGTACAGGCAGATGAGCTTGAGGAACTAACAACACTTACACCGCCAGGAGCAGACGAAGCTCTTGCCTTTGCAAAGGTTTTAGAATTTATAGAAAAGCCAGAGTACGATCTTATAATATTTGATACAGCTCCCACAGGCCATACTCTACGACTTCTCAGTTTACCAGATATTTTGAATAGTTGGGTAGGAAAGCTGATTAAAATGAGGGCATGGCTTCAAAAAATGACCTCCTTCTTTAAAAAAATTTTAGGCAGAGGCGAAGAAGAGGATAAGACCATGGAGTACCTCGAAAAATTGAAAAAAACAATAGAAGTAGCTAGGGTAGAACTATCAAATGAAGAAGAGACACGATTTATACCAGTTATGATCCCAGAGGCGATGTCAATTTACGAAACAGAACGCTTAGTGAGAACATTGTACGAATATGAAATTCCCGTTACGCACATTATTGTGAACATGATTCATCCAAAAGTCCCAGGTTGCACCTTTTGCGCAGCTCGTAGGAGCATGCAAATTGAAAACCTAAAAATTATTAATGAATATTATTCCGATTTTTCAATAGTGTACATGCCTCTATTTCCAACCGAAATTAAGGGAATCCCGAAACTAAAAGAATTTGCAAAATATTTATTTGAAGAGGAATTCGTACCAAAATTTGATTGAATAGGTGGGATTGTAATTTTGGGCGGGAAAGTTAAAATTAAACTACTAGCGTTATTATTTCTTTTCTTAGTTTGCATTAGTTTCTTTTTGTACGCCTTTTTAATTTTCAGTCCTTAGTCACACCCCTCAGAAATATATTTTAATTTAAGTTATGATAATAGTTAGAGTCGCCAACAATCTGTGAGGGCCATAATTGAAGCAGACATCAACTTTAGTTTTTTTGGGAGGAGCACGCGAAGTAGGTAGAACTTCGATGCTATTAGAACTTGAAAATATGAATATTTTGCTTGATTGCGGAATTAACATAGGTGTGAAAGGGGAAAACAGGTATCCAATTCCTCCACCTAAAAAACCGGATGTAGCAGTTGTGTCACATGCTCATCTGGATCACTCTGGCTACATACCAGTTATCGCTAGAAAATATGGTTGTAAAATTTATGCTACACCACCAACTCAAGACATATCCGAAATCTTACACATGGATCTGTTAAAAATTGCCAAGGAATGCAACGAAACCCCACCATTTGAGGTTAAAGATGTTATGGCCCTTAGAAAATATTTCATCGATTCCTCCTACAGAACACCACTCGTTCTGGAGAAAGGCACTCGTCTTACAATGTATAGGTCTGGCCACATTTTAGGCTCAGCTATGATAAAAATTGAAACAGACACTTTGTCTATTCTTTACACTGGAGATTTATCGATGCGTAATAGTAAAACACTTGAAATGGCAGATATAGACGTCGGAAAAGTAGACATTTTAATAATTGAA
>CAYYZD010000151.1:0-4277 GCA_964476035.1 uncultured archaeon | reverse complement strand
AATTCCAAATCCAAAGATAAGACGAAAACGCATAGAATTAAAGGGAGAAGTTCCTGATTCCATTAATATACCATCTGGTTGTAGGTTTCATCCCCGTTGTCCATATAAAGAGGACCTTTGTTCCAAGGAAGAACCACAACTAATAGAGGCAGAAAAAGACCACTATGTAGCATGCCACCGAGTCCGATAGCTACATCAACAGAATAACTCTGCATGAAAACGTTAACCGCTTCCACAAATTTAAAAGATAATAAACCTTATTATGAAAACGTAAATATTGATTCGTAAAGGTTGTAGCCCAAGAACCCGAAAAACAAAATATGAGTACTTGGATCAACATTTCATGCATATTTTCCAAAAATCATTTAATATTAAAAATTTACCCCTAATAGTAATTAGAATAATGTAAGCTTAAGAAACGTCAATAAAGAAATGCAAACAATTTTCATCTATTATATTGAATATCAAAAAGAGTTAAAATTACTTTTAAATTACTTTACTTTCGGGTTATATCCCTCAATTTGGAAGATAAACATTACAACATCAATGTTTGGCGACAGTGCAGCGAATTTCAAGTCTATAAACTGACTTGTTCCATTATTGAAGTTCTCTCCTAATGTTTCGGTTCTCCAATCATCACTAGTCAGTAGTTGTTGCAATACATTGCCATATTCTGAGTGCAACGCGTAGACCAGAGATAGCTCGATGATAGAGCCGTTTGCAAGAACAGCGTAAAGCCTAACTTGATCGGTGTAAGAATGCGTTTTTTCGTGCTCAACCAAGCGAAACAAGTACTTGCCGTTAACAGCTACAAGTGTCGTTGATAAAACATGGCTAGTAACTACATCTACATTTCGGGGGTTATGAATGTTGAGTGTTCCTTCACAAATATACTCCC
This sequence comes from uncultured archaeon, assembly GCA_964476035.1. Taxonomy (GTDB): domain Archaea; phylum Asgardarchaeota; class Baldrarchaeia; order Baldrarchaeales; family DXJG01; genus DXJG01. The sequence goes on along the minus strand of CAYYZD010000151.1, from coordinate 3,379 downwards.
TACCATTAAAAACCCACAAAATAGGGCAGCCACCGCCGCTACCACTATCGAGATAAATTACGTCAGATTTTAATGGCTTCCAGTCTAACCATGGCCACCATGGTGGTTGAGCCCACTGTACTTCGTACCATGCGTTAACAAGTGAAAGGTGATCCTGTTTAGTCTTAACAACAAAGCCAGGTTTTGACTGATAAGTGTACTTTCCAACATCCTTTTTTTCATCTATGTCATGCCACCAATAAGCTCTATGTTCAGAGTAATCACTTAAATCCTTTACCACTACATCACTAACACTATAACTCCATGATGTTCCATACCCAGCTGAAGGTCCTTGAGGACCTGCCGATGCGCTTAAGCTTACCGTCACGGTTTCCACACCGGATGTCGTAGTGGGATCATAATCAACTAGCCACCTATAGGTACCTGGGTTGTGAACTTCATGTTTGGCCCATGTGTCAGCTGTTCTCCAATCACTACCGTAAGCTACATATCCTGGAACAGTCTGAACACGTATTTCATAGAAATACCAATCATAATCAGGAACGCTGTCTTCCATTAGTTTTTTGATAGGCACAATAACATTAAGTCTTCCGTGTGGTTTTGAATCCAGAAGGGGACAATACCTGTATTCTTTGACTTCTTGAAGATACGGATCTGGCTTTTTCACCTGTTCCCGTAATGAGTAAGGAACAGTTGTTTGCTCCGCTTTTACAGACCACCACTTATCGAGTTCTTCGATCAGTGTATCAACGTTTGAAGTGTTACACATTAATATTGAGGGATATACATAGGCTTTGTTTTCCAGTGTATAAGTCAATATTAGTGCGAAGCCGACGAGTGGTGGATTGAAATAAGCAGGATTTCTAATGTTTCCAGTCTCATCTCGGCCAAGTTTGTCAACTCCGGCTTTATCTAAGGCTTCGAGCAGCTTAGATGTTTCTCCGCCGATAGCAGCTATTTTTGTTCTTTTATAGACGAGTTCTTTGAGAAGTTTGTGAAACTCTGGATCGTCAACCCTCTCTGAAACCCAATCTCCGTCAAAAACGGTTAGCGACGAATCATTAAACTTAGTGAGGGCCAAATTAGAGAATTCTTGTGTTTCTGAGCGTTTTATTTGTTTGCATCCTAATTGTTGCAATTTGTCGAGAAACTTATCGAGTAGTTCGTTATTACCACCAACGAGCCATACGCTTAAATTCTTAATGTCAACTTGGACAGAGGTGTCTGTGTAGTTGATGTAATTTGTAGGGCGACTAGAGATTAGAAAAACTATGAAGTAGCTGACTAGTAAAAAAACTATAAAAAGTGTTGTAAGGAACGTCTTTTTCAAGTTCTCCTCCTCCTGATTTAAAGAGACCAATTTCCATCTAAAATTACAAGTGATAAGTATATATATTTAATTTTTTGGCAAAAGAGTACATCACTCACCATATTACTTGGACAAAGGCACATTTTAATTACATTAAAAATTTGGATTAATGTTAAATTAGTTAGCGAGATAACATGATATGAAAAATATGAGTCATGTTTTTCCTACTAAGTTGTTTTTTACTATATTTATGTTGTGCGCATCCAATTAAAGACAAAAATGTCATATCAAATCTGAGAACTCATCACTTTTCTAAGTTCCATATGAAACTTTATATCGTTAAACAAAATATTTCAACCTATTGTTTCCTCACTTAAATAGGAAATAAACAGTCACTAAGGCCATCTCTTTCGATTTATGCGGGGTTATATTGATTTCTTGATTTTCTTATTTTTATTCCTGCTTCTCTTAATATCCGTTTTGCTAATTCATCCTCATATTCATCATCATAAACAACTTCTTTGATTTCCGCATTAATAATTAATTTAGCGCAAACAACACAAGGAAATGTCGTTGTGTAGAGAGTGGCTCCCCTAGTACTTACACCGAAAACGGCAGCTTGAACTATAGCGTTTTACGAAAAGCCATCCGTAAACAATGGGGTCACATCGTGCCTTTTTGGGTACCTATTTTATTTGCGGTGTTTCTCGCGATGTTCCATATGTTTAATTGCGTTAATGGTTTGTTTTTACTTCCAGGGCTGTGTGTAACCCAAATCGGATCTTTATCTTTTGGTTGCCAGCCTTCTTCAATTCTCACATCTAAGTATTCTTTCAAGGCATAGGTTGCTTCTTTATGTAAAAAAGTATAGAAATAGCCAACTCCGTATCTCGATAACTTAATGTCTTGTGCACAGCCCCAGACACCATCAGGTCTATGTGCAACAACCTTAACCACTACAGGTATTTGTGGTTCAGGGTAAAGTTGTTTTTGAAAATTCCCCAAGTCCAGCTTAAAAGACAGTTTACTCTAACACCGCTTTGCCAAAGACATAAAATTACCGCCTTATTCCTTTTCCTCTGAATTAATCTCCGCACATCGATTGCATCAACCATTCTATAAATACCTTCCCTCGTTGGAATGTACCTTTTCGCTATTTTCTTATTAAAAGGCTTTATAAGCAGTCTTTTCTCTGTTTTTGAGAACCTGATTTCTCTGTTGCTAAGTTCCAAAACTCTGAGGACTGTATAGAATGTTTTACGTGTTTTGACTGTATTTTTCTTCACTTAACTTAGCGAGGCATGCTTTTTTAATAAGCTTCTTTATCTCGTCGTCAGGTAGACTGATGAATTCGTTTGGACTCATTTTGATGTAATCGACGAACCACTTTAAGGCGTGAAGATATGTATGTTTCGATGTCGCTGGAATACTATTTGCAAAAATTTTAATGCAATCAAAACGTAGAAGAGGCGCATAATTGCGCCGGTCCTCCACCCATTGCCCGGTTTTATCTCTTTTCCTTTTTCGCATTTCAAACTCCGGGGCCGGAGGGCGTAGAACCCTTATTTAAATGTTACTTTTCAATATTCAGAAGAGGTGCATATCATCACTTTTCAGTTCAGGTCAGTATCATCATGTCAATAAAAAGTCGACAACTTCGCCCTAATATATCTTATTTTAACACAGAAGTTAGAAAGAGATATAATATGGTTTAGCGTGTTATTGTCAAACATAACGCCCGTTATTTAAAAATTGAATTTCAACTTTTGTAGCTTCCTTTAATCGACTTTTGTGCATTAAATCACAATAACCGTTTTCAAGGTGCTTTAAATCTCAAAGATACGACGTGTGAACAAACAAGATTACATGCACCACATTTTCTGACGGCAATAAACGGTGATGGGTTAAATGGGTAAAATGTTTTGGTCCTTAACATTCTTCTTTAGAATCTGCGTGATTTAGAATCAATAAAGTTAAAATATTCTTATAAAGAACTATCTTCGAAGGGAGGGCATATGAGTAAAAACTTTGATAAGAGAGCTTCGGAGAAAATGCTTGATAATATTGGAA
>CAYYZD010000150.1:0-4299 GCA_964476035.1 uncultured archaeon | reverse complement strand
TGAAATACTGTACATCGCGTTAAGTGCAGTTGGCATGGCCAATATGATTAGTATGGCTAGTCCGATGTTTATTAAGCTTAATATTAATGTTCTTGCATAGCTTTTTGCTATTGCTCCTCCTGCAAAGCCAGCTACTCCCCAAGCTATGATTGAAGTATATTCTTCGTTCATGAATTGGGAAAATGGGGTCAATAATAGGGGTGCAGCTTTTTCTGCTATGCTTTGTAGGGTTGAGATGTCGCTTAGGTTTGGTAAGCCCATGGTTTGGTAAAATTTTTCAAAGTACATTATTACGCATGCTAGGATAAACGTTAAAAGTGCTCCAATAATGGTTCTTTTCACCTTTAAACCTCCAGTACACTAGGCACTAGGTACTAAAATATTTCTTGATTATTAATTTAAATGGTGAGGTTCGAGATGGAAGAACAATTAAGAACCGTTGCAAACATTTTAAAGGATTCTAGGATTGTTGTGGCTTTAACTGGCGCTGGTATATCTGCTGAGAGCGGTATACCTACTTTTAGGGGTAAGGATGGGCTTTGGAAGAAATATAGGGCGGAAGATTTAGCTACTCCTTTTGCTTTTCAAAGAAATCCTAAGCTTGTTTGGGAATGGTATGTTTGGAGGATGAACATTATTAGTAAGGCTAGGCCCAACCCAGCGCATATAGTTTTAGCGGAGATGGAGAAAGAAGGTATATTGAGGGCTGTTATAACTCAGAACGTTGATGGCTTACATTTTAAAGCTGGGTCAAAGAACGTTATAGAACTTCATGGCAACATTTGGAGAATAAGGTGCGTTGATTGTAATTGGAAAACTGTGTTAAACTCTCCTCCGACTCAAATACCTCCAATCTGTGAAAGATGTGGAGGTTTAATGAGGCCAGACGTGGTATGGTTTTATGAATCTTTACCACAAGATGCTCTAAATAAAGCTTTTAAGCTTGCCGCTCAAAGCGATTTAATGCTGGTAATAGGGACTAGTGGAGTTGTCCAGCCGGCCGCTTCGCTGCCGCTAATAACGAAAAATCAGGGTGGAATATTGGTTGAAATAAATGTTGCAGATACTCCTTTAACGCTGGTCTGTCATTATTCGCTGAGGGGAAAAGCTGGTGAAATTCTGCCAAGGATCTATAAATATTTGAAATGAAAAAATAACGGAAACATTTAGTGTTATTTATACTTTGCTTGCATTTAACGGTATGATTCTTGAGCTTTTGATCTTATTCGAAAATAATGTTGTTTTGCAGCGCATTTTTTACTTCTTTTTTGAAACCCTCTTCATTCATGAAGAATGTTTTTATTTCTTTGCCGTTAACTATAGGTTTGAGCGTATTTCTTTTGATTACTTCTTCCGGATGTTCCCATACGTTGATTGTTTTGACAGGAACTTCTTTTGAGACTTCTTTTATTAATTTTTTAATTTGTTCTGCAAATTTTATGGAGAATGGACAGTTCGGGGAGTAGAATATTATGGCTGAACCGAGGTCTTCTTGTAAAAGGTTTATGTTTTTCTATTTTTGTTTTTGGTGGTTTATATTCTCCTGTAATGGGTAGTATAGATCTATTTTGATGGTCCTGGTATTTGTTTGAATCCTCTTCTTGAATAAAATATGCGTTGTGGGATTCCGCTTTTAGTCTCAAAGGCACGTGTTACAATGAATTTGCAAGGCTTATTATTAAAATATGGAAGTGGTTTGCTTAAGTCTTCTATTAAACTGTTTAAAAGCTTTGAACCTATACCTTTCCCCTGTAAAGACCTATCTCCAACAAATATGCAGGAGATTTCTACGTCTTGTTCTCTTGCCCCCGCTTTATAGGGTACGGCTTTTCCAGGGTAAAACTGAATCATACCTACAGGTTTGTTATTAAGATAAGCGATCTTAGAACACGAACCATATTTCTTTAGCATATTTTCCAACCATTTTCTCTTTTCCTCAATGCCTCTACGAAACACTTCGTCACTGGGGTATTTTTCTGTTACACAAATGGAAATTTGATCCATTAAATTATTCAGCTCTAAATCTTCAATACGTATATTATCCATTGGTTTCACATGCCATGTAAATTTTAGGCACTATTATTTTCTCAGCTCTAGTATATGTATGATTTCAAACACATTTATTTTGTAGATACATGTTGCCACCACTACTTATTTTGATTTTACAGGAAGAAGTAAAGAAACATACATAACTTAGTACTTTGTTTGTGGGGGGTAGTTTCAATTTAAAATTTCAGTTTTGAAGTTGTCTCACAAAGAATAGCTATTTGTTATGAATGGCTTACTAGTTTAAATTAAATAAGTGCTTTAAGTATTATTTTGGCGTATAATTTCGCTAGTTTGATTAGGCTGTCTATTTCTACGTACTCGTCGGCTTTATGAGCATTTTCTTCTGGTCCTGGACCTAGTATAATTGTTGGTATTCCTGCTTTAATGAAGAATCTTCCATCGGTTACTCCGAACATTCCTCCAAGTTTTGGTTCCATGTTCAAGGCTTCTCTGAAGACCTTGCAGGTAAATTTTACAATTTTAGAGTTTTTATCCAGTTCGAAAGGTTCCGCCTTTGCGGCGACTTGAAGCTCAAATTTTACACCGTAAATTTCTTCGAAGACTTTTAAAGTGGCTCTAACTTTTTCCTCTACTGTTTTAAACGAAAGTGATGGAGGTGTTCTTATGTCTACGGTTGCTTCACATTCTGGAGCAACGATATTTGTTTTCACTCCGCCCTTTATGAGCCCTATATTGAATGTATGATATCCTAAAAGTTTGTGGGGCTCGTAATCATATTTTATGTCTTTTACGGCTAGAAGGGCTTTTGCGAGAACTTCTATTGCATTTACTCCGAGGTGAGGTGTTGATGCGTGCGCTGCTTCACCTATACACCTTATTTTAAACCATATTAACCCTCTTTCAGCGATACGTATTTCAAGGTTACTTGGCTCACTAACATAGGCGTAGTCCGCTTTAATACCGTCTTTCACGAGCTTTATTGCTCCATCTCCCCCTGTCTCCTCGGCTACAACGGCGGTGTATATAAGTTTTCCTTTAAATTCATGTCCGCTATCAATAACCGCCTTTATTGCTCCCAGTGTTGCTGCAAGTCCTCCAAGCATGTCTACAGCTCCTCTACCATAAACCCTTCCATTCTTTACCACTGCCTTGAAGGGATCTACTGTCCAGTTTGGTCCAGGCGGAACGACATCTGTATGACCATTAAACAATAAAGTTGTTTCTTTTAAGTTCTTCTTTCCGAAGATTCCTATTATGTTTGGTCTTTTTGGCTTTACGTAGTCTAAGATTGTTTTTGCGCCAAGTTTTTCAAGTTCTTCCTTAATTACTAGGGCGGCTTCCTCTTCTCGACCGGGAGGGTTTACAGGTTTAGTTTTTATTAAATTTCTTAAAACTTCAACAATATACTTTTCATCTATCTTTAGCGAATCTTCTTCGACCATGTGGTTGCCTCCGAATGTAGATAAGGTTAATTGTTCTGTAGTTGGTTAGGATAATTTAACATGTGTGAATGGGATATTTAATGTGTTTGTATTTTGGATTGTAGGTATTTTGTTTTCGTGTTTTGTTCTCCCATAATTCCTTATTGTTTTCTTTTTTCGAAGTGAAGGTCGATTTATTGATTTGCATATATTTTTTGATACAAATTTTACATATTATAATTTGGTGTTTGTCAAAATCCACAACACTTCTTGAAAATAAATAGAAAATTCTCGAAATATATTTACAGAAATTTTAATATATATCTTTTAAAGTTTTCAACACGGGTGTTAACTATGACAAAAAGCTGGTTGAATGCTAAATCAACAACTGGTACAAGAACAAGAGTAACTGATGTTTCACCTTTCAGTGGGATGTGCCCAATATGTATAAAGGAATGTCCAGTTCTCTGTGAAATCTCAAAGTCTGCTTTTAGGGGAAGAGAAGTTCTCTACCCATCCCCAGAATATTTTGGTGAAAATACGGCTGCAGCAAACAAAGATTTTGGTCTAGACTGGTCTCACTTACAAATAATGGTTGAAGTTAGAGGAGCAAAAGGTATTGAAGCTAACTCTGATGTTGCAATATTCCCCAACGTTAATATCGAAACAAGCCTCGGAGGAATACAACTCAAGGTACCTGTGCTTATTGCAGCCTTAGGTTCAACGTACGTAGCGAAAAACAATTGGGATGGATTAGCAATAGGCGCGGCAATTTCGGGAACAATTCAAACAATTGGAGAAAATGTCTGTGGAATGGATCCAGAAGCACAAATCACCAACGGAAAGGTAACGTACTCAAAGGACATGG
>CAYYZD010000149.1:0-4318 GCA_964476035.1 uncultured archaeon | reverse complement strand
TCAACCATCCTTCCTTTGCCATGAACTTTCTTTTCTTTTCTAACATAAATCAATGGTAAGTTAAGCTTATGGCTTACTAAGGTAGCAAATGGAAGCCCCGCGGTCGGTACACCCGCGATACGGTCAGCCTCAGCTATCTCATTTTTAATCATTTTAACATACATGTCGCAAACTTCGTCAAAAAGCTTGGGAAAACTCGGTATAACTCTCATATCTATGTAAAACGGGCTCTTTTTCCCAGAAGTTAATGTAAAATCCCCAAAACTAATAGCATTTGTTTCTATCAAAATTTCACATGCCCTAGCCTTAAGCCTATCTTTAATATCCTCCCAGCTCATTGGTAATTCTCCTTCTTATATTCAAAGACTTCAAAAATCTCTAAATCTCTACCATTTAATTTTTCCTCAAATAATCTTTTCACAAAAATATTAATACTTTCCCGGGTGTTTGTGTGATAAGGAATAGCAACCTTAGGCTTAGTTAACTTCGCTATTTTAACTCCACTTTCATAAGAAGCCTGCGGAGCTATACCGACAGTGCAAAAAACAACATCTAAATCAAAACGCTTCCCAAGATTCCTCATATCTGGAAACGGCAAACTATCACTAGTATGAAAAACTGTAACACCATTCCTAAAACGAACTATAAGAGAAACAGGCTCAAGAGACATATGGTTAGATTTTTCAACAAAAATCTCGACACCATTAAATTCTAAAGTAAGGCCGGATGAAATAGTCATTAAATATTTTTCGGGGACACGGCCAAGTAGTTTTTCAATCACAGGGCGCGGCGCCAAAATCTTAGACTTAAAAATAGCCCTAATCCTGCTAACAAGTAAAGAACTAAAATGGCCAGGGTGTTCATGAGTAATTAAAACAATATCAGCTCTTTTAAAATCCGTAGCATCTACACCAACGGGATCGATAATAACAGTCAATTCCCGGGAGCGCAAAACCACACCACTACGTTTATTAATCCACGAAACTAGCACACTTTCACTACCCGAACTCATTTCAAATATAGGCGAAACCATACTAACCATATCTTGCTAATACCCCCATCACCTGTTTCCATGTATAATTATTTAGAAACGGTGAACTACCCCCCGCTTTCGCAAGGGGACTTAGCAGCAAGAAAAGGTTAAAGCGATGCAGGCAAACACAAAACAATTATAACAAGAGTTACAATAATCCCCGCAATTTTTCTCTTTTTATCTAACGTTGTCACGTCATTTAAGGGTCCAGGATGCCTAGCCATAGCTAGAAACATAGCAACAATAGCAAAGAAATAATACTTTAACAAAAACAGAATTAAAACCGCTGCATACGAAATATATTGATGCTTCCTACTATCAAAAATCGCTCTCGTAACATGTCCACCGTCTAACTGACCAACAGGAAATAGATTAATCGCTGTAATAACCATCCCAAGCCAACCAGCAAATGCAACAGGATGCAGCATTATCATAAGCGGTGTACCTGGTGGCACTTCTGGAATTTCGATCAGAAACTGGGCAAATATTGCGAATAAAAGTGGAGGATATAGAGGGACGCCTGGAATTTCTCCTATATAGACTTTTGAAAGCATTAAGCCAATAAGTGAAGTAATAATCGACATTATAAAGCTGATTAAAGGACCAGATATACCTAAATCAAAAAGGGTTTTACGATCAACTGGCGGTGTCCTCTGCCTAATAATTGCTCCAAGAGTGCCGTAAGGTGGAACCATTGGAATAAAGATAGGTAAATCGGCTTTAACGCCATGAATCTTGCTTGCAACCAAGTGGCCAAGCTCATGAAGCCCAATAATGCCTAAAAGGGAGACAGCAAAGCTAAGAGCAACGATTAAAGGATTAATCTTTCCAAATATAAGCGAAAAATAGGGATTGGCTGCCATTAAATAGCCTGAGAGAAAAACCGTAGCTGTTGTAGCCGCAAGTGATATAAAGCTCCAAATTTTTGCTCTTTCCCCGGGAGGCGAAAATGGAACAACTATAAGAAGGTAGTTTGTCTCATACTCTTGAGGCTTACGTAAAAAAGCTATATAACCCTTTTCCATAAGGGCGTCCTCAACTATACGAAAACATTCTCCAACCCTTTCCTCGTCGATTGGAAGTACAGTAAGGGAAACAGTCACCCTTTCATACTCTAATGGAAAGTTGATATCAAGAATATAGAATCCTCTTTCAACGATCTGCGTAATCTCGCTTATATCTCCACCAAAATACGTGTTTGCTTCACTGCTCAAAAATTTCACCTCTTAGTTTTGAATTTTTGAAACAAATATAAGTGTATCCAAACAATATCAACTTAAATATAATAATCGTTTATCCATGTAAATAACAGTCGTAAGGCTGAAAAAAATGACGACTGGACATTTGGAAGAGAAGGGCTACACAATAAGAGAAGCAACTAGAGACGACATTCCAGAAGTAGTACACATAAATAGAGTTTGCCTACCAGAGAACTACCCAGCATACTTCTTTCTTCAACTACACTCAAACTATTCCAAAGCGTTTCTAGTAGCTGAAAAAGATGGAAAAGTAGTAGGATATATAATGTGTAGACTAGAACATGGAAAATCGCATTTCAGCTTCAGAATCATAAAAAGAGGACACGTGGTCTCGATAGCAGTTCTACCCGAACACAGAAAACAAGGAATAGGAAAAAACCTAATGTTAAACGCCGAAAAAGCCCTAAAAGACTACGGAGCAAAAGAAATAATACTGGAGGTTAGGGTATCTAACACGCCAGCAATAAACCTGTACGAAAAACTCGGATACGAGAAAGTAAAAGTGCTAAAGGGGTATTACAGTGATGGGGAAGACGCATACCTAATGGCTAAAAAACTAGAGTAACACTAATCTCGGAGGACCAAATTTTGATTTTTAAATTCCTACACTACCCAAAAATGAAAAAGGTAACATGCAAAATATGTGGAAAAGAAAGCGTACTTATTTCTCAAAGCATTGGCGTTTGCGCTAAATGCATTAGAGAAAAACCAGAAGAAGCTTTACCATACGCATTAAAAGCCCACGAAGAAAGTAGAAAAAGATTTAACTTACCTCCACAACCACCAAAAGTCAAAAATGGGAAAAGATGCGGGCTCTGTGTTAACGATTGTAGAATACCTGAGGGCAGTAAAGGCTACTGCGGCCTAGTAGTAAACAAAGATGGAAAACTAATAAGACTAGCAGGGACTCCGAAAAAAGGATTACTAGACTGGTACTACGACCCACTACCAACAAACTGCGTAGCATGGTTCGTATGTCCAGGATGCACAGGTTCAGGGTACCCAAAATACGCTTACAAACCAGGCCCAGAACATGGATATTCAAACCTAGCTGTTTTCTATGGTGCATGTAGTTTTGACTGCTTGTTTTGTCAAAATTGGACATATAGAGAACTTACATCTCGTTTAAAACCGCTTGTTTCAGCTGAAGAACTAGCCAGTAAAGTTCATCGTAGAGTTTCATGCATATGTTATTTCGGAGGAGACCCTTCACCGCAAATGCCTCACGCATTAATGACCTCAAAACTAGCTATAGAAAGAGCAAAAAAATGGAACGGCATCATGAGAATATGTTGGGAAAGCAATGGAACAATGAACTGGAACCTATTAAAGCAAGCAGCAAAACTATCTTTAGAATCTGGAGGATGTATAAAATTTGACCTTAAAACATGGACGGAGTCGCTAAACATCGCTTTAACAGGTGTAACAAACCGTCAAACATTGGAAAACTTCAAAAAACTAGGAAAGTACATTGAAAAAAGACCAGAACCACCCTTCTTGGTAGCAAGCACCCTATTAATACCAGGATACGTTGATGAAGAGGAAGTAAGGCAAATTGCAAGCTTCATAGCTGACATAGACCCAAATATACCCTACGCACTCTTAGCATTTTATCCACAATACTTCATGACAGATTTACCAACAACAAGTAAAAAGCATGCAGAAAGATGCCTTGAAGCAGCCAAGAAAGAAGGACTAACAAGAGTAAGAATAGGGAATGTTCACCTATTATCAAATGCATATTAAAAAATTTCATCTAATTGCTGCATGAAATAGAAATAATCTTGCTTCCTTTTTTGATACCGAATATGTGTCGATAATTTTATGTAGCGTTAAATTTATATAGAAGTGCTATTTGACTGCAATTGTAAAATAATAGGGAAAGATGGGTGGTGTAAAATGGCATACTTATCCGGTCAGCCAGTATTAATTTTAAAGGAAGGCACTCAGAGGACTGTTGGTAGAGACGCCATGAGAGCAAACATAATGGCAGCAAGAGTAATAGCAGAAGCAATAAGAACATCCC
>CAYYZD010000148.1:0-4365 GCA_964476035.1 uncultured archaeon | reverse complement strand
GCCTCAGCGTAACTATGACCAGTCATGGTTTCCTCCTTGCCGGATTGTCGTCATCGGCCGCTTACATGTCGTATTATTTCTGAATTTTATCGTATTTACATTATTGGGTGAGTTATTTAAGTTTTCGCTTCCAAAATTATTTGGCACTTCTAAGGCTGCGTTTTATGTCTCTGATTAAGGCAGTTTTACAGATTATAGAATGTTTGAAGCCTTTTCTCTGGCAGACAGATTTCCTTACCCCACTCCAAAAACCTATTTTTCCACCCGTAATACTTTTTAAGACGGAGAAAACTGGAGTAGGGAGCTTTAACATCGTAGCCATTTTCGACTACAATGAGGCCCGTGCAGCCTTTCCATCCCCAACCGGATTTTCTAAAGGCTTCAAGATTCTCAGGACTTCTCCATCCTGTGGGATCTTTCAACAAGTTGTGACCTTTGTAGTTTGGAGCAATTGCGGTCCAACACTTTTCATCCAACTTGAGAAACTCTTCAAAGCTGATTTTTCCGCTATAAATTTCTTCTCTCTTCCATAGGCTAATGTCCCATATTTCTGGGTTATCTTTGAGTTCTGATAGGAGTTTTATTGCTTCTTCGGTCGCTTCAACACTTAAGGAATACATAAAACATCTACCATTACTGATGTCGTAGATTAGGTCTCTAGCCATTTTATTAACGATGGTTACAGCTTCGGGCAATATGAGGGAGTGTTTTGCTAAAACTCTAACCCACGTCTTTTTACCCTTTCTTGTCCTAACTGGTTTCTTTCTCCAAGCATTTTCATATTCTGAAATCTTTAGCCCATTGTCGTCGATGTAAGTGTGCTTCTTGGCAAGTTCTCCAGTTTTAACAACGTAGTACTTGTATCCTTCGTATTTGATTAATGTTTCAATGATATAGAGGTTTTCTTTTACTCTAAACACTTTACAATCTCTGAAGATGTCTGAGACTATTCTCCATCTATCATCTAAGTTTCCATTTACCCAAATCTCTCTAAAATCGGCTTTAACATCTTCAGGGATATTTAATGGGTTAACTTCTCCGGAAAAAACAGGAAACTCGGCATCTTCAATAGTAATATGATAAAGGTTGCCTACGCCGCTTTTACACCAATCGACAAGTCCTTCGACTGCACTGATTACATTTATAATATTTTCAAGATGAAGAAAAACAAGAGATTATTTTTAAGGCGAAAAATGTAATCAGTGCAGGGACTACAAAACTTTAATATAGGATTACTTGGCTGCCTATGGCTTCTCCTGGTATTCCCTTTTCCATTCTAGCTCTGAGTGCACCGTTTTTTCCATGTGTTGCTATTATTTTTCCTTTTATTCGTTTTCCTTTGGGTGATTCCCATATTATTTTTTTGCCTATGAGTTTTGCTGCTGTTTTCTCGGTGTTTATTCCGGGAAATTTTACTAAAATCTCATTAGTCTTTTGGCTGTGTTTAGCCCGTCTATAATTTATTATTACACCTGTTAGTCCCTTTAGGATTGAAACGCTCATTGTGGTTATCCCCTCTTTCTAGGGAAAGACTTATACTTTTAAATTTTTAGTTTTTTAAGGTGTTTTTAAATGCGTATTATTGCGGCTGATAGTGGTGGTGCAATTCTTGAAAAGGGCTATGAACCCATTTGCATAGTTGGTACAGCGGCTGTCTTAGTGGAACCACCTTATCGAAGCCCGTCTGTAACGCTTTGGAAGCCGTTTGAATATAACTTAGACGAAAGGAAGCCTATATTGAATGAATTGTCATTTTGCTTAGAGCTTTTTAAGGAACACGGTGCAGATGTCATTCACTTAGATATAAGTTTAGGTGGAATTAACCTTTTCGATTTGGATGTTAAGAGATTGGCTGATTATAAGATTTCTCCTAAAGGTAGGAGAGTCCTTGAAAACCTTGTACCAAAGTTAAAAAATGTAGCAAAGAGTTTTAATGGTATAAAAATTTTATTAATTGGGAAAGAGAGTTCAGCTGTTAGAATTGCTGAGTTAACAGCTGGGATTTACGGTCTTCTATATGTAATTAGTAAATTTGTAAACGAGGAGAGGGAAAAAGTTTTTTACGGATTACCACGGGAATGCTCCATACTGGTTAGTAAAACTCATTTAACTATTAGGTCCCTTAAAGCCTCTGAGTTTGATATTTCGGTAACAGTGGATTTACCACGGGGTATATTGAATATTGTTGAACTTTTGGAATATCCTAATCCTATAGCTTCTGGTTTTAGAGTTATTGAGTTGAGGAGGCAGGGTTCAAATGGTGTTTCTTAATGTAGTGTTTTTAGGTCCTGCGGGTTCAGGTAAGACTACTTTAACTGCGGCATTTGGAAAATGGTTGGAAGATAAAACAGATTATACGGTTAATTTCATTAATTTGGATCCTGGATGTGAATATTTGCCTTATGAGCCAGATTTTGATGTAAGGAGCATAATTACTACAAGGGACATCATGGTTAGGGAGAAAATGGGGTCTAACTCTGCTATGATAAGAGTTATGGAGCTTATGGAAAACCATGTTGAAGACATTATTGCAAATATAACTAAATTACCTGGAGATATTTGTTTGGTTGATACACCTGGACAAATGGAGATTTTTGTTTTTCACACAGCCGGACCTAAAATTATTAAAAGACTTGAAGACGTTGGTCGTACGGTTAATATTTTTCTACTTGATGCTACTTTGGCATCAAAAGTTTCTGGTTTGGTAGTTGCAGAATTGATGAGCATTGCAGTCCAACTTCTAATGGAAATTCCAACGGTGACCGTTCTTAGCAAAATAGATAAAATTGATAGAGAAGATATAGATAGACTTATTTTAGACGTTGAATATTTAAAAGATGCTCTAAAAAGGGAGAGTAGAGGTGTGATCGCAGATTTGTCCCTCAAGATTTCAGAGGTTATCGAAGTTTTAAGAGGTGCACTAAGAATAGTTAAGGTTTTTGCGGTTAGTGGTATAGGTTTTGATCATTTGTATGACTTAATTCACGAGATCTTCTGCACTTGTGGAGATTTAACATAAATAAATGTTTGGTGATTGATGTGTCAAAAATATTGAAAATGGTTTGTGATTCAAGCTTTCTTTTGGGCGTTATTAGAGGGGATAAGAAGGTCGAGTCTCTTTGGAGTAAGATAAAGAGGGGGGAAATTAAATTGTTTATTCCTTCGATCTCATTTGTAAACTTTTGCTCGGAACTTTTAAAAAATTCAGAAGAACGTTATGTAGATGTATTTCTAGCTGCTGTACGGGCAATGCTTAATATAAAAGTTATACCGATTGATCTGGGTATTGCAGTAGAGGCTGGGCATTTTATGCATAAGGGATTAAACTTCGAGGCAGCTATTGTAAGCGCTATTGCTTTAATGTACAAGTTAGATGGTATAATTTCGGTAAATAAACAATATTATACAAAAGAATTAAACATTCCAGTATTCGATGGATGAAAAACATTTGCGAAAAATTGGTGTTCATTAATGGAATTCTTTATTTGTAATAATGTCTAATATATTGAAGTACAGTTTTTATAGCGTTAATTTTCAGAGCAAATCGCTGTGCTTGCCTTACACTCCTTAAAATATGTCCATCATTTATAATTTCATCAACAGCATTAAGTAAGATTTTTAAATTTAAATCTTCTTGTTGAATTACCTTCGCAATTCCCATTTTCAGAGCAGATTTTGCATTTCCCTGATGTTCACTGTGAGCTGGTGTTGGAATCAGTATTAATGGCTTTCCGAAGTATATTGCTTCAGCCACGGTGTTATGTCCCGCTCTGGAAATAATAATATCACATGCTTTTAACAATACATGCCTATCTTTAAACCAGTTATAGACAAGCAAGTTTTCCTTTTTGTATGCTGTTTCAGGCTTATCTGGGTACCCCCTTGTTAGAACAATCTGATAGCTGTCAGGAAATTTTTTGAAAATGCTTTCTAACATAGCGTTGATCAGGAATTTCTCCTTTTTTGTGCCTCCCATCCCCGCGTAAATTAATGGTTTATTTTCATTAAAACCTAATTTCTTCTTAAGTTTGTGAGATGGTGGAAGTTCTTCAGGCCTTTTACTTATTATAGGTCCTATTAACTTGGCCTTTTTTTCAAGGATCCTCTTAGGGATCTTTAGATTTTCCCTGGCTATTGTATAGGGTGGAGGGAAATCTGGAATAAGGATGATGTTTGCAAGGGACCACCAGGGGTAAAGTGTATACATTATGACAAATTCTCCGAAATGTTTCAGCTTTTGTTCCAATTCTGAGAGGGTTCTACGGTGGGGGATTAACATCTTAAGTTGGTGTAACATTAGTATAGATGGTTTTCCGAGAAGACGACAAGCTATGAGAGGAGAAAGTCTTGAATCTGATATGACAA
>CAYYZD010000147.1:0-4373 GCA_964476035.1 uncultured archaeon | reverse complement strand
TTTTTTGAGATATGGTGTAAAAGGTCGATTGATAATCCCGCTGAAACATATTTAATTAAATGGAATGGTCCTGGTGGATTATCTAGGAAGAAAGACGCTATTAAACCGCCGATGAAGCTTATTTTTGTACTTTGTAGCTGAGACGGTAAAATTGCTGGTAGAACTAATAGGATAACTAGCCATGGGACACCTCCTAATCCAGGTATGCGATATGGAATGCGTACCAATCTAGTTATGATTAGTAAAGTTGAAAAAAGCTGTTAAGATTACATTTTGAGCTTTATTTAATCTATCATTATGGGTTCCCATGCTTTTGCACCTCTCTTAACGTAAAGAACAGCTTTGAAATTCTCCATTTTTGGGCGAACCTTATCAACTATGACTAGATCGTTTAGATGAACTCTGCTTCCATTGATTGCCTTTACTTCGTCAACTCCTCTTTTTAAAAGTTCCGAGACTGTCATTACTCCCGATAGGCTTCTTATTGTCCCTATATCGATAAATCTTCCATCATTTCCGGTTGATGCTAAAACTGCGGCTGAAAAGGCTCCTATAATTCCTTCTCCTGTGCCACTAATTTCAACTAAAATGATTCCGTTCTTTTCCGCGACTTTATAAACATCTTGTTTTTTAATCTTGAATTTTTTAGCTTTTAAAGCTAGATCTATAGCTTCTTTACTTGCTGAGTTTTTGAGACATGAAATTCCTGCATTGCTTCCTGGTAGTTGGAGTTCTTTAACTGTTGATATTACTGTGTTAATTATTTCATTTATTTTGGATTCATGGTTTACTTGGGCTATAACGCATTTAGCGCCGTTTTTTGATGTAAATTTGATGGTTGGGAGTTTAGCTAGTTGGTGTCTTGTAACAGCCATAACTTTAACTTTAAGTTTTTCAGAAAGCCTTCTTGCAGCTTCCCTAGCTACTCTACCGGTTCCTCGCCCCGTCCCCTTGATGTCCTTTCTTTTACCATCTGTGTCGTCAATTCCTATGTATATTCTCAAGATAACTCCCTACATGTTATAATGGACTTTAACAACACAAATAATCTCTGCCAACTATAAAATCTTAACAACATTTATTTCAAGTTTATCTTTAAGTTGCTTCCTCTAGTATTTTTGCATTCTTTAGTATCTTATAACTCCTAGTACGATTTTCTCGCTTAATTCAGCTGCTAATTCATTCATTACTTTAATTCCATTTTCAAGCATGGGAGAAACGAGAGAAATTCTAATGTATGAATTATAGTTTCCAAATGCTTCCCCGGGAAAAATCCCTACATCCCTTTTAAGCAATTCATGTGCAAAAGTTGTACCTGAGATGTTGTTTTTCAATCTAGGGAAAATGTAGAAGGTTCCATCAGGCTCAACGAATTCAAAATGCTTTTTATCTAGTTTTCTTTTTGCTAATTCAACTCTACTTCCATAAATTTCAACCAACTTTCTTTTGATTTCATCTTTGATTTCCAATGCTTTTATTGCTGCTTTTTGAACAAATTTTGGTACACATGTAACCATAATTTCTATGAACTTCTGAATTCTCTTTACTTCCTCTCTTTCAGCTATAGCATACCCTATTCTAAAGCCCGTCATGCTAAAAGTTTTAGAAAAACTATAAACAAAGACGCCCTTTTCATAGTTAAAGTCGAGAATTGATACATATTTTTTGTTAAAAGTAAGATCTCTGTAAACCTCATCCGAAACAATTTTTATTTTTAATTCTGACGCGATATCTACGAGTTCTTTCATCTTTTCCCTCGGAATAACTATACCTGTGGGGTTATTAGGATAATTTATGATCACAGTGTCTACGTCTTCTTCAATTAAATTAAAATCGGGGATCCACTTATCTTTAAATGTTGTCTCAATAATTTGAATTTTCTTTCCAAATTTTTTGGCCATTTGTATGTAGGTTGGCCAATAAGGTGAAATAACAGCTATCTTTTTCGCGAAGAAGAGTTGGGAAGCAACTAAGAACTTAGATCCAGGCGCAATTATTACTTCTTGCGGTTGCACTCCGTGGATTTCGGCGATTTTCTCTCTCAGCTCGTTTATGCCTCCAGTTGAAACATATGTTGTTTCTCCTCTCTTAATGGATTCTATTAAGGCTGAAATTATTCTTTCATCAACAGGTATATCCGGTTGACCTACATCAAGCCTGATTTTAACATTTAGTTCTGAAAGCTTGTTGAAGAAATTATAAATGTCAAACACTTTTCTTTTCCTCCATTCTTCATGTCAACTTTGAAGTTCCTTTTTCCTCGAAATCTCCACTTGTTTTCAGCTTAAGGGTGTTAGAAATAGTTTAAAACAAATTTAAATTTTATTGATTACAGCTCTCCATTTAACTTGGCATTATGTAAAAAGTTTCTAAAAATATTTGATAATATGGAAGCTTTAATTTTCGAATAATAAACATACCTCATAATTGAGAAAAGAGTTTCCAAAATAAGTAAGCAAAGATGTAAATTGCTTAAATTAGTTGGATCCGAAATTTCAGTTGGAAGTTACCAAAGTTTTTTGGATATTTTTTCCAGGCCCAGTTCTTTCAATTTTTCTTTTTTAGGTTTACCTGTCTCCCAATCCCATTCTCTAATATCGTAGTATTCTTTAAGCGCTTGTTCAAATTGATCTCTCGGAGTTAATCCTTGTATCGGCCCTGCTTGATAGGGCTCTAAAACTATTTTGGGCAGATAATCGTCTTTTCTCGACACACCGCAGAGATTATTAAATGCTCGCTTTAAGTTGAATATTCTTTCACCGATGATGTAAAGGTCTTTTACTGTTACATTCCAGCCTGTAGCCAAGCTAATAAGCTTCGCAACTTGGCTTGATTTAAAGCCTGGAAATATGCAGAGAATGGCTGAGTTAAATATTTCCCTTAGGTTCTGCATACCAATAACCATTTTAGCTTTACCCAATAAAGTAGCGCCGTTACTACCAGTAATATGAAAGTCTGGATCCTCAAATGTACCTAAGTCGACGAGATAGGTGTCTGCTCTTAAATGACATGCGCCACGTGGACTTGTGGAGTAAGATAAAGCTATACTAAAGAAGGCCCTTGGATCATGCATAGGTATTTCGAGTCCTTTTACATGTGCAGCTAAACTGCTGTCTACATTAAGTTTTTCAGCTATTTTCTTAACGCCCTCTGCAAGGATGTTGCCAAATCCCTTACGATAAGCTATCATTTTAACAAGTTCTTTTAATGCGTTTCCATCACCCCAGCTTGTATTCACTTGATCTTTTTTAACAATCCCTTTTTCCACTAAGTAGTTTAGAAAAGCTATGGTGACGCCTGTGGAAATTGTGTCAAGTCCTAAATCGTTGCAAAGGTGGTTTGCCACAACTACGGCATCGATATCTTGAATTAGGTTTAATGCGCCTAAGCTGGCCAAGGTTTCGTATTCAGGCCCATTTATTTTCATATCATTCCTTTTAACTTTCCTACCACAGCCTATTGGGCAAGCATAGCATGCTTTCGGTGAAACTGTGTATACTTCGTTTAATTTAATACCTGAGAGGGTTGAGGGATCAAAATCTTGGCTAGTGAAATATTTTCCAGGTATGTCACCAAGTTCATATCCTATTTCAAAATAAGAAGCGGTGCCGAGTTCTCTTAAAGTCCTTCCAGAAAGGGATTCAGCAAGTTCCTTTGATAGTTCTCTGCTATACTCTATGAACTCCTCGCTATCTACATCAACTTTTTTACTTCCAACGACAGCGACCGCCTTTAGTTTTTTGCTTCCCATTACAGTTCCAAGCCCCGTTCTAGCTGCAGCTCTGCCATCATCATTAATTATCGCTGCATACTTTACTAGGTTTTCTCCAGCTGGACCGATGCAAGCAACACTAGCCTTCCTATCTGTCTCTTTTTTAACCGCATCCATTGTTTCGTATGTTCCCAAACCCCAAAAGTCTTTTGCATCAAGTATTTCAATATCTTCTTCATTTATGTAAATGTAAACTGGATTGTTTGACGCTTTAACCATCAGTAGCCCGTCTAGTCCAGCCATTTTCATTCTTGCGCCGAAAAATCCTCCTGCAAGAGCTTCCCCCCAAATACCTGTTAGAGGGGATCTGCTGGCAACAACATGTCTACCAGAAGTTGGGGCTATTGTTCCAGTTAAAGGACCCGTGAGAAATATTAGCGGGTTTTCTGGAGCAAGGGGGTCAAATATTTTTTCTTTTAAAAGTTTCATATAAAGGCTTATTGCTAATCCTGAGCCGCCCAGAAACATTTGTAAAAGATTTTCCTCCAAGGTTATGTATTCTATTTTTCTATTGCTTAAGTCTATTTTAGCTACCTTTCCCATCTAACCCTTCAAAACATGTCCCTCAATTCTGTTGTTAATATTGTTGTTTAAGCCTGAA
>CAYYZD010000146.1:0-4374 GCA_964476035.1 uncultured archaeon | reverse complement strand
CATATTTAACCTTCTGATATCCACAGTCTGCAGTATTTCTCTTAGTTTATTTTTTGAAACTCTTTCTTTTCCTTCATAAAGTTGATGTCTTAAAATATATCTCCAGTTCGTATTGATCTTATCTTTAATTTTTTCAAAGAAGTTTATGAAAATCTCAGCTGGCAGTAGGTCTGACTTCTTATATTTCATTGCCCCTTTCCATATTATTCTTGTTTCCTTCTTGAATATTGAACTTTCCAGTCCAGATATTCTAGATAACCAAGCAACATCTATGAGTAAATCACTTGAAGTTGAGGAAGTTCTAATAACACCCCCCCATTTTCCACTTCCGTTTCCTTCTGCTAACCCTCTCAAAAAGGCGATTCTACTTTGTAATGGTAATTTGTAGATAAACTTTGGAACTCTTTTCCATTTAGCGATTTTTTCTTCCCCATTATAAAACTTGTCCTTTACAAACCTAGCCAACTGAGTATTCAACATCCTAACTTGAATTGCAGAACATCTACTTCTATCAAAACCTGAAGATGTTAAGTTTGTGTAGGTTGAAATTCCTAGTTTTTTCGCAATCTTCTTAATAGTCTCTGCGTAATGGATTTCATTTGGGTATCCAAAGGTAAGTATTAATTGGCCTGAAGTGTTTCCTCTAAATCCCACAGCTCCCTCAGCAACATAAGTTCCAAACATCCAAGCCATATTTTCATCTACAACTAATTTATCTAATACTTGAACTCTTGAAGTTACCTTTTTTGGATGATACATTGAAAGATCAATGTCATCTACCCCTTTTGAACATTCATCAACATTTGATACAAACGAAATTAAATAATCTCCTTCCCTAATTTCCTTCGCTTTCTTAGCATGTAATTTTCCATCCTTATCGAGAACTATTATAGAGTGATTTCCTGTTACTTTCAGAATTCCTCCACCTTCAAGACGTATTCTTAGAATCTTCCTTGCTTTGTGCCTTATTATTTTTGAAACCTTGGCCCACCTTACCTTATAATTTCTGTCTATTGTTAAAACTTCCAATCCATTTGCGTCAGCGTATTCTTCGTCACTTTTACTCCCGTTAAAGTATATCCTATCCAATTCGGCAAAGGTTACCCGTTTAATTTGACCATTTAATTTAACCAATATTGGCGTATCTTCCGATACTGAAGCATTAAGTTCAAGAAAGTTTTCTTCAAAGTATTTGCCGAAGAGATCGCGGGCAAAAGCCAATATTGCGGTTGTTTTTCCGGTTCCAGGTGGACCTGCAAAGAGTAAATGGGGGAAATCCCTAGTTTTAACAAAATACTTTAAACGTGACACGATTTCCTCTTGATTAACTATTTCATCTAAAGTCCTAGGTCTATATTTTTCAGTCCACATCATTTCAGACATTCAATCACCACCTTTCATCATCATCATGGAATCGATAATTTAACATCGTATTATATTTTCCTAAACAACTTAAATAACTCTCGATATAAACTGTTTTAATAAAACACTCAGTAAGCTTTTAATTACCACTCCGATGCTAACCTATTTACTTTTAAATTGCGGAGATTTCTTCGCTTATCAAGGTATTTTAAGACAAAAGTTCATAAAAAGAAGGGATTCGAAATTTGACTATAAAATTAAATGAAGAATGATAGCTACGGTTTTTCGAGATTTATTTAATACCCGTAATCCTTATCCCCGCATTTTTAACTCCATATATTACGTTAATATTAATCAAAAAGGCAGTTAACTCTTCTACTACATGAGCATTCTCCAAAGAACCTCCATCTATTGCTCTTACTCCCGGAATAACCTCCGCCAACTCCATAATTTTCCTTTTTGCATCTCCATCGTCGCCGCACACAATAACATCACAGTCAACTACTTTGTCTAGGTTTTGTAATGCATCAGCGGGTATGTTCTTGAAAGCTGCAACAACCTTAACTCCTTTTGGTACTAGCTGTTCGGTTAACTTTGCCGCCGAACCTGACCAAACACCGAGAGTTCTGGTAGGCGGACCATCAATAGCTGTAGCAAGTGGCACAATTACATCTACAAGAATTTTTCCAGGTTTCAAGGCGTCCCTAATACTCTTTAGAATGCCAATTTGGGCAAAAAATGGGACTGACAAGACAATTATATCGGCATCCGCCGCAGCTTCGTAATTAACTTTCCCATCTACCTTTGCATCTTTTCCTAGTATTGCCCGTATTTTTTCAACAGTCTTTTTAGCTTTTTCTTCTTTTCTACTGCCAATAATAATATGTTTCCCAGCTTTAGCCCAACGTAGCGCTAAGCCAAACCCTAAGTCTCCTGTTCCTCCAATAACCGCTATTTTTTCAGTCATAGCATACACCCTCCAGGAGTGCAGAATGACAAAAACTTTGATCATATTTTAAATTTTCTCTAGTAGCATCACAACTTTATGACCTATAAAAATCTTCATGCACGATCAATAATATAGTAATTAAGCATTCAGTTAACGTGTTTAAAAACTTTATAAATCATAATTGCGGCAGAAACCTTCAGAAGGCTAATATTTTATTGTGAAAGGTAAACAGGTGTAGAAAAGCCGACATAGTCGATATAATTATCTAATGCTGAACTAAGAAAATAAACTAACTTAAGAAATAGAGAACTTATCACATTTATGATTTGTATTTTTAAAATGAAAACCTTAAAACTTTGCCATTAAAATAATAAAATTAGTGTTTCAAGCAAATCTAGGACTTGTTTACCTTTTTCTGTTAGTTTATAATATTTTCTTCTCTCTTTCCAATCGCTTTTTACAAGTTCCCTCTCTTCTAACTCATTTAAATGTTGATAAACAGCTTGGGTGCTTATACCCTTTCCCAAAGCTTTCCATATTTCATATCCATATGAGACTCCCATATCTAAAAGTTTTAAGATTTGAAGCTTAACACTCACGTTTTTTCTAAAGCTAATTTTCTTCCCTCTACGAATAATAGCTTCCAGTACATATGGGGCTTTTAATCCACTTGCCGTTATCAAACAGACAACTTTATCACTTCTATCAATAAGTCCTTCATTTAATAAATTTGAAAGAGCAGCAATAGTTGAGGCGCTCGCTGGCTCGGCAAATAATCCTTCAGTTTTAGCAAGAAGTTTCTCTGCCAACATAATATCGTTATCAGAAACAGCTACAGCAACACCGTTAGAATTTCTAATAGCCTTTAAAGCAAGAAAGCTATTAGCAGGATTCCTAACCAATATAGCTAATGCCTGCGTGCTTATGTTCCTTTTCTCAAGACTTTTTTCTTTTTCTCCCAAGAACATTTTCACTATTGGAGAACATCCCTCCGCTTGAACACCCACCATATGTGGCAAACTTTCCAAAATACCCAGTTCCCTTAGCTCAACAAAACCTTTCCAAAGGGAATAGATAGTTCCACCACTTCCCATAGGGACTATAACCCAATCAGGAACATGCATCTTCTCAACTATCTCAAAAGATATAGTTTTCTGACCCTCAAGAGTTAAAGAATTATGCTCAGCAGTTGCATTATAAAAGCTTCTATCTTCAAGAATTTTTTCAACAAAAATTAAGGAGTCATCCAGTGTTTCTCCCTTCTCCACCACTTCCGCATCGTAAATAAACATTTGTGCAAGTTTACCGATGTGAGTTGCCTTAGGAACAACAATCTTCGCACGGATATGAGCCTTTGCGCAATATGCAGCAATAGAGGCACCGAGATTACCATTAGATGCACAAACCATTTTCTTATAACCATAATCCAACGCCTGAGAGACCATTAAAGCTGCAGCACGATCTCTAAACGAATTTGTAGGGTTTAAAGTCTCGTCCTTAAGAAATAGGGATTTTAACCCTATTTTCTTTGCTAGATTTTCAGCTATTCTAAGTGGTGTTTTCCCTTCATCTAGAGTTTCTCTTCTCCGTATCCTGGGTAAAATTTTCTCGTATCTCCAAATATTATTATTTCTGAGAGTCTCAAAATTAAAATCAATATTCTCATAATCATAAATATACTCTAATAACATACCACATTTTTCACACAAATAATTAGTTCCCACTTCTTTAGAAATATTCCCACATCTTGGACATCTCAAAATGTACATCATAAAATTTCCAACTCCACAAAAACTATTAATTGAAATATTCCCACATTTTTTAAGCTATTCGTTATTATTTTTCATTAGGTGACATTAATGCCATCTTTCTTCACCGACGAAGACATCGAATTAAAAAGACTTTCTTTCAAATTAAAGAATATGCTCGTGAAAATAAAAATACTTGAAGACATACCACAGTTATCCCTCGGAAAGAAAAGCATTGGACCTCTAAAAAAGGACGACACTATAGAACTTCGACTTTGGCAAGCAATACCACTAATAGAGGAGGGGAAAGCTGAA
>CAYYZD010000145.1:0-4382 GCA_964476035.1 uncultured archaeon | reverse complement strand
AAAAATATTAAGATTGCCAAGTATCCTTGGAAGAGACGTACTAAACAAATACAAATTAGTCCTTCATGGGCAGAAGGGAATAGCAATAATAACAGATGAAATATTGCAGATCTAATTTTATCACAAGCATTAGCCCTAATAGTTTAACATTAAATTTCCTATAATAGAGCTTTAAGTATGGTTTTACCCTTAAACTAATGGCACTCGCTTAAGAAGGAGAAACATTAACTTACTAGCTTATCTTACTAGTTCACAAAATATATAGGCAAAAAGGTAAGAAATAATAAACCGATCAAAAACGGAAGCTTTAACTTTATTGAAGTTTATTATTAACGTCATATGTGGGGGTTTTATGGGAGAGAGTTATTTTGCAGTATTTGATATTGGAACTACAAACGTTAAAACAATGATTTTTGATGAAAAGGGCAATATAGTTGGAAAAATTATGAGAGAGTTGCCTATAATAACGCCGCAACCGGAGATCATAGAGCAAGACACAGAAAAACTATGGAAGGTATCCGCATTCACAATGAAAGATACGATAGAAGCTTCAAAAATTCCTCCGCAAAACATAGTTGCTGTAACAATATGTACGCAGAGAGGAACAGTTGTTCCGGTTGACAAGGATGGAAATCCTTTACACAACGCTATCACGTGGATGGACACGAGAACAAGCGAAACCATCAACAAACTTTTGAATAAAATTATACACAGACTCATCGCCATGAGAATCTTATGGTTTAAGGACGAAAGACCAGACATTTACAATAAAACTTTCAAGTTCGAAACGATCGACGCTTTCTTTTATAGGAAACTTACAGGAAACTGTGTGTCAGATTTTGCAAACGCCGCCTACGGGCCGTTCGACGTAAAAAATCTCAAATATTCGGATAAACTTTCAGAAGAGTTTGGAGCTCCAATAGACAAGCTCCCGGAAGCGAAGCCAGCAGGGGAAATTGTTGGAGAAGTAACATTAGAAGCGGAAAAATTGACAGGTCTGAAAAGTGGAACACCAGTGGTTTGTGGAAGTGGAGATCAACAATGTTCCAGCGTAGCCCTCGGACTACTCGAAGCAAACAAGGTAAAAATAACCACAGGAACAGGGACTTTCGTTGATGCTTGTACATCCAAACCTCCATTCGAATTCTATCAGCCACTCATGAAAATGTTCTGTCTACCACATGCATTAAAAGGCTTCTGGCTAATCGAGGGAGTACTTCCAACAACTGGAGCAATTTACAGGTGGCTAAGAGACCTATTCTTCAAAAAAGGCGGTCTGGAAACAGGAGAAGTTGAACCCTACAAAATTTTAGATGCTGAAGCAGAGCAAGTAAGTCCTGGATCAGACGGACTTATTTTGATCCCACTATTTTCATATTCTATGGGGATATTCCGTGGATTAAGCTTAAAACATGGAAAAGGGCATCTTGCAAGATCTATTTTAGAGTCTAACGGTTTTATCGCTAAATTCTTCCTAAAACTAATGGAAACCTTCGGAGTAAAACCAAGAGAGATAAGTGCAGATGGGGGAGGTATGAAAAGTAAACTGTGGAGAAGAATACTAGCTGATATAACAGGTAAAAAAGTAATAGTTCCAGTTAATGTAGAAGACACAACCGCTTTAGGTGCTGCAGTAATTGCAAGCACCGCTACAAAGATTTATGGTAGCTTAAAAGAAGCCGTTGAATCCATGGTACAAATTCAAGAGACCCTTGAACCAAATCCTGAGAACCTAAAAACATACAGTAAAATATACCCCGAATTTGAAAAGCTACTCCTATCGGTGGCAACAAAACTACCCATATAACAGGAGCATGATAACATGAATACTCAAACGGTCTTAAAAGATAGAATATCGAAAATAGTTGGAGAAGAAAACCTCTCAACAAGTTTCATCGACTTAGCGATATGTTCACGCGATCTATGGCTACCCTACTTTTTCAACATAGTTGACCGTAAACTCTGGAAGCTACCTGACATCGTGGTATGGCCTGAAACAACCGAACAAATTTCAGAGATCGTCAAACTAGCCAATGAAATCAAAGTACCAGTAATAACTTTAGGCGGCGGAGCAGGGGTCTGCGGAGGAATTTCACCTACACGAGGAGGAATAATCATAGACATGAAAAAGATGAACAAAATCATCGAAATAAATGACAAGTCACTCACAGTGAGAACACAAACAGGAATCATAGGAATGGAACTAGAAGAAGAACTCAACAAACACGGATATACCCTAGGACACTACCCACTATCTATTTATTCCTCCACAATTGGCGGGTTCCTAGCTTGCCGGTCAGCCGGTGTACTATCAAACAAGTACGGGAAAATAGAAGACATGGTTCTCGGAATACAAGTAGTTCTCCCAACCGGAGAAATCATAGAAACAAAACCTGTGCCAAGAAGCGCGACAGGCCCAAACCTAACCCAGCTATTCGTAGGCTCAGAAGGAACCCTAGGAATAATAACGGAAGCAACGTTAAGGATACATGAACTACCCGAAGAACGCATATACATATCCTATAGGTTGAAAAATGTTCACGAAGGGTTAGAAGCTATCCGAAAAATATTTAGATGTGGAGTAAGGCCAGCAATTGTCCGACTATACGACGAATATGATACAAAACTCACTCTTAGAAGTCTAGGTCTTCCAGCGGAAGGCTGCCTTCTAATTTTAAGCTTCGAAGGAAACAGCAAACTGGTAAAAGCAGAAAAAGAAATCACAGAAAATATATGTGAAAAAGAGTTTAAAGCAGAGAACTTAGGGGAAAAACCTGCAAAGCACTGGTGGATACATAGACACGACCAATATTGGATGCTACCCTCACTTCTCATGGGCAAAATGATAGTTGATACGATGGAAGTTGCAGCAACCTGGGACAAGCTGGAAAAACTATACTTTGAAATCCGAAAAGTTTTCGATAAACACCGTGTAGTCGCCATGGCCCATTTCTCACATTCTTACCAAGAAGGAGGATCAATATACTTCACCTTTCTCAAAAGCAAAGAAAAGGGAAAACCAATTGAACAAACCTATTGGGACATTTGGAAAGACGCCATGGAAACATGTCTTAAAATCGGCGGAACCATTAGCCACCACCACGGTATCGGTCTACTTAAAGGAGCATGGCTACCAAAATATTACGGAAACGCCTACAAAGTTTTAGCCAACATAAAGAGAGTACTCGATCCCAATAACATATTGAATCCTGGAAAACTTGGATTTGGTGGAATAGATGAAGCTAGAAAAATATTCTAAACAAGCTCTTAAGTGCGCTCTATGCCTTAAAATGTGCAAATTCGTCTGCCCAGTAGCCAGCGTTGTTAGACGTGAACCAGTATATCCACCAAATAAAGCACTAATAGTACATCTAATAGCGTCCAAACTCGTAGACATCGATGAAGAAGGCGATGTTCTAGCAAAGTATCTCTATCTTTGTACAACATGTGGTCTCTGCAGCACAGAACCGTGGTGCGGCCTAAAAATCTCAATGCCAGAAATCATCGAATCCGCAAGAACGTACTTAGTATCATTAAATAAAGTTCCAGAAAATGTGTTAGAAGTGGAAAAAACTACAAGGAAGAACTACAATCCGTATGGAGAACCTAACACTCAAAGATTTTCGCATCTAAATGCAAGATTTTCTGATAATGCTGATGTTGCATATTTCATTGGGTGTACAAGTGCTTATAGAAGACCAGAAATAGCAAACGCCACAATAAACATACTAAAAACCCTAAACATAGACTTCACACTAATAAAAGAAGAACGATGCTGCGGATCCCCTCTCCTGAGGCTAGGTTTCCCTGAAACAGCTAAAGAATTCGCACAACACAACATCTCCACCATTGAAAGTATGGGGGTTAGTAAAGTAGTTTTTACATGTCCAGGATGCTACAGAGCCTTTAAAAAAGACTATCCTGAGATAGATATAGACGTACCCTTCGAGGTCTACCACATCTCAGAGTTTTTAATCGAACAAATAGACGAGAAAGACTTAGCAAAAGTGAACCATGAGATAACTGTTACTTATCATGATCCGTGCCACCTTGGTAGACACCTGGGAATTTTTGATCCGCCAAGAAAACTTTTAGAAAAAATGGGTTACAAAATAAAAGAAATGTCATGGAACAAGGAAAGTTCAAAATGTTGCGGCGCAGGAGGCGGTCTTCTCCACATTAATAAAGAAATATCCAAGGACATAGCAAGAAAACGGTTAGAAGAAGCACTAGAAACAGAAGCAAAAATACTTGCAACTACATGTCCCTTCTGCAAAACACAGTTCGATAACATTGCAAACGGAAAGATAGTAGTGAAAGATATCACAGAACTTTTACTCGAAACATTAAACAAAACTTTTACTAATGAATCTACAAGAATT
>CAYYZD010000144.1:0-4446 GCA_964476035.1 uncultured archaeon | reverse complement strand
AAAACCACGCCCACTAACCGAATACCTCTAAACTTCACATCATCATTAAAGATCAAACTATCTTAAATCCACGCCAAACATGCCAAAAAGTTTATTTCACCTCTATCGCAAATACCTTTCTATTACGTCCCGCAGAAACTGTCCAATAACCTCCCCTAACTCCCTAAACTCTCCTAACTCAAAAAGAACTTTTTCACCTCCAATTTGAAGCATAAACATTCGGTTTTCTTTACTGAAGCCGATTAAAATTGTATCATAGTTTTTTGTCACCCTAGTTTTAACCCTGCAAAGATATTCTTTCTCTTTATCTTCCTTTTCTACCCATAAATATATCTTGTCGATAACCATCGATATTAACCTTCAATGATTATTTTCAATGCTAATTATAGAAAACAAGTTATTTAAAACATTTACGGTAACGCATCATGGTGAACAACATGAGCATCAACCAAAAAATAGTTGAAAAAATCCTAGAATGCTTCAAAAACACCAACAGAGACCTAACACTAAAAGAAATAGCCGAAAAAACAGGCCTAACAAGAACAACCGTAAGAACATACCTAGTATACCTACTAGCAACCGGAAAAATCGAAGAAACACGGCAAATAGGAAAAAGCAAATTCTACAAACTAAAAAACAAAAACCAAACCTAAATAGTTTCTCTCAAACAAAATTAAATTCGTGCAATTACAGCTTTTCAAATACGGTTCTACCACTCTTCTTCCATGATTTTTTGAAATGTAACCACAACAACATAATCAAAGCAAAATACCTCATTTTTGAGAGTAAGATTCAATACCGCTTATCAAACTATTTATGAACGTTAATACTTTTCTTGCAAACGTTAGTACATCTTCTCTAGCCGGCCGCCTATAAACAATCGAAACATAATATGCCTTCCCAGCCCTACTAACAAACGGATTCACTTCAACATCCAACCATTCAACACCATCAGGATCCCTACCAGACTCACACAACCTAACACCAAAAAGACCCAACCTCACCCCAGACAGCTCAACCAACTTACCTATTAAACCAAATTTACCTCCAACCTTAGACATAACTTCAAGAGGATTAGAACCAGAAACAACCTCCGCCTCAACCAAAACCTCATAAAACAACGGCCTAAGATCCAACATAAGCTCACTTCTCACCGCATCTTCAACACTAGCAAACTCCCTTACCACCGACTCAACATCCAATGAACTAACACCAATGATATGCGCATCAGTATTCACATCAACCACAACATCCCCCTTACGAGCTATAGGACCAGAACCACCAACCCCAAATTTAAAACGACGCATAGGCAATTTCGTTAAAAACTCATAACCCATCTTTCCGAGAACATCAACTAATTCATATAGATCCTGCCTAATCACATTACTATACCTACACGAAATTCTAAAAAACTTCAGTTGAACTTTAACTCCTGTAGAACCTATGTTGCTTTCCATTAAATAACACCTCAACTGCCAACTATTCACAAATACGGAAAATTATATTATACAGTAGCTGCAGTACTAATTCCACCCATTGTTCCTTCTGGATACTCTTTAATCTCAAACTTTCCTCTAGGAATATGTAGTGGAACAGCAACCATTTCGGGAACGATACTAACACCCAACTCATTAGCTCGATGTTCAAGTAACTCAAGTAACTCACTAATTTCATATCTTATAGGATCTAGCAACGATTTGTCATATTTCTTGAAGATTCTCTTAAACTCATCAAAAAACTTTTTAAACTCCATTTTCTCATCTGTCCTCATAGCTCTCTCATATATATGTTGTAGCAGCAATGAAAGAACTTCTAAAGTCCTTTTCAAACCCTTATCAGCTAGAAACTCTAAAGTCTCCTTAGTAAAAAATTCTAAAGCTGCACTCAACACCTTCACCTTAGTTTCATGCCTAATCTCCTTAACCTTCTTCCAATTATACACAGTCTTCCTTTCAATACCTATAACCTTACAAACATCCTTAACCGTACCATAAACATCCTCAAGCCTCTTATAAAGCTCAACAACATCCCCCTTAGTCAAAAACTCAGAATACCTCTCAGCAATATACTCAACCATAACTTTCACCACCGTGTGTAACACACTACACACAAGATACTTATAAACTAATCGATACAAAAATATTTCCAAAAACCTCAACACCATTTTTAAATCACAGAAAAACAAGCTAAACTTAAGGAGAAAACCTTCTTGACACCAGAATGCTATCTAACATTCATAATGGACGCCACCATCACAGGTATAGAAAAGGTAGTTAAAGACGAAATAGCAACATCAATAGAAAAAGCACTAAAAACAAAAATACATTTACCTCCCACTCTAACAATATACGAAACCGAATTACGGAAGAACCGAAGAATCATAAGGGGACTATATAACCCCAACACCAATGAATTAATATTAAACAAAGGACACTGGTGCAGAAAAACCCTAATCCACGAAACACTACACGCCGCATCATACTTTTCCCAAGAAGAATACGAAAGACTAAACGAAAAAATTAGAATACTTATTGAAGGAATGACAGAGTTTCTTCAAGGATACATAATGTACAAAGAATATCCAGAATGTTACAAAGCATGGGTCAACCAAAAATACCCCATATGCAGCCTACCCATAACATACGAACCAGCTACACAGGCTTTCGCAGCACTAGCCAGACACGTACCCATAAGAGAAATAACAAAACTATACATTTGGCAACCAAACACAAACTGGCACACCCATTACAAAAAATTCCTAAACAAATACAACATAAAAGACATACTACTAACCAAAGAAACAGAAATAAAAATAAACATCACCTACACCTTCATAAACGCCCTCACAAAAACCTTCGGCAACGAAATCAAAGAACTAATCTACCAAGCACCAACAAAAACATGCCTAAACTACTCAGAAATGAAAGAATAATATCACTAACGTAAATTTAAACACCAATAAACTTACACTAAACTTCCCTTATACTCTAAGTTAATAGATTAATTGATTTTTCCCATATCTGATCAAATATGTTTTCTGCTTCTCGCCTTGCATGATCTGACAGTTCTTTTACCATAGTTAACTCCTTTCCAAAATCTTTTAACGATGAACCAAAGCTCCAACCCTGAGTACGAGTTAATATGAATCTATCATGAATTAACTTTGGATCACATTTCTTACTTACTGGTTTCTATGCCCAGTTCTTTGAACCCCCACACTTCTATCTTCTTTCCATCTTTGACTGGGAGAACTAAGATAACCTTCCCCTTCTTCTCAGCTTCAGCAATTTGCCTCGCTACACTTTCTCCAAACTTCACCTCAACTACTACAAGTTTCCCGTTTTTCTCAGCCACAACATCATGTCTAATTAACTCACCGTATGAGTATCCGAGCTTTGGAGCAATTTTAAACCTAAGCTCATCATCACTTACATCCCTCAATTCTGGAAAACCTTCACAGCAAAGTATCCTATACCCAAATTTCTTCAATCTTTCAGCAGCTTTCCTAACCAGCAAACCATGTCCACTTTCCCTATACATTCTTAAAGCTTCACGAACACCAGGATAACCTTCCTCATCCATAAAACCACTCTCTATCACAATATTTCCATAAAATTACAAGAAAAGCCGTTTTAATAATTCGTCTCAACATCACATAAATCAGATTTCAAAGAAAAAACTGTAGTTGTATCGTTCTATTTTCTCGGCAATAAACTCTTGAAACCAAAATATCACTTTACTCCTTTCCTCCTAGCTAATACAAACACCAATACAGCCGTCGTACCGACAACCACACCTACCCCACCTATTAGAGTCCAAGAAACTTTTGACACTACCTTGTAGCTGTAGGTTGGACTTACCGCCATGTTCCCTGCAGCATCAAAAACTATTATTTTGAACTGAACAGTCGTACCCACGGATTGTCCAGGTATTGCAGCTCCATAAACATTTCCCTCCCTTAAATCCATCGTTAAGTTTGTCCAAGTCTCTCCGCCATCAACGCTGTAAGACAAAATAACGTTACTGACCCCGCTTTTCACATCAATTACAGTAACATTAATTTTCGCTACTTCATTCCCCTTAACCTCAGAAGGATACTCCACCGCTGAAATGCTCGGCGGAGTATTGTCCACATAGTATTCAAGAATTGCACATTGGCAGTTCCCAGTTTTATCTTTTACAACAACTACTAAGAGCTGCTTACCTTCAGCATAGCTTCTTGTATCCCAACTACACCCATAAGGCTCCACAGTATCATTACATAGAATCTCCGGCACCCCATATATTCCAAACACAACACAGGCAATGCCGGAACCAGTGTCGCTCACGGGAACACTTATCGTCACAACACCACTAATCCAGCTCCTATTCGCAGGAGAAACCACACCAATTACTGGAGGGGTTTTATCTAAGTGTACGATTACACTTGCGGAAGCCGTGTTGTTA
>CAYYZD010000143.1:0-4473 GCA_964476035.1 uncultured archaeon | reverse complement strand
CTGTTTCTATAATCTTATATTTTACATCGTCTTTTGATAATTTATCTGAAATGGAATCCAGAATTTTCTGTGTTTCTCGAAGGATTTCTTCTTTTGTTGAAAGCACTGATATTCTTCTGTCTAAAAATATTTTACACTTATCTGGAATTATAGGACCTTCTGGTGGCTCTGAAATTATTTTGGTTAAGGCTAAGGTTTCTTTTCCTAAAACGGGATGCTCCGGCATTTCCTTATTAATATTTTTTAAAACTTGTAATAATGGTAATGCTTTGAAGACGGCATTGTCACCTAGTTCAGGCATGCTGGCATGACTTGTTCTCCCTAGTATTGTAATTTCTATTTCTGCTCGTCCTCTATGTCCTATTGCCAGATTAAGGTTTGTTGGTTCACCTAAAATTACGATATCGGGGTTTACGTTGTGGTTTTCAACTATGTTTTTCATAGCAATTCCTTCTTGCAACTCCTCGAAAACTACGGCTGTGACAATAACTCTTCCGTTTAATATTTCGTTGTCACGGGCTTTTGCAGCTGCGTAAATCATGCTTGCAAGTGCACTCTTCATGTCAACTGTTCCACGTCCATATAAGTAATCTCCATCGATCGTTCCGCTATATGGATGGTACTTCCAGTTGTTTAGATCGCCTTCAGGAACGTGATCCATGTGTCCATTAAAGCAAAGTGTTTTACCTTTTTTGCTGTTTATGATGCCGATGACGCTTCCAAGTTCATCGGTAAACACTTCATCATAATCTAAGTTTTTCATTTCACTAAAGATTATTTTTGCTACCTTTTCTTCCTGCCCAGATAGACTTGGTGTTTTTACCAGGGAAATTAGAAAATTTAAAAGATTAGAATTTTTCATAGAAGACACCTTCCTCTATTAGATTTAAATTCAACAGATTTTAATGATTTTCCTAAAAAATTGATATTGAAATAAATTAAAGTGTGCTTAATTTTTCGTAGCTTTTCAAACCAGCAGTTTAAAGAGCTTCCAATGCTCTAGTTTTAACTTCGTCTTCTGGCAGATCTAAATTTCTTTTTCCAGTATTTTGGCTTATTTATCAAATTTAGTAGCGGATTCTTGGATCTATTATTCCGTATAGGATGTCAATTATTAGACTGGTTAAAATGACAATTACTGCGAAGAATAGTGTGGTTCCCAATATAATTACTACGTCGTAAAGGAAGAGAGAATTATACATAAATGAGCCGATACCTGGCAGGTGGAATACAATTTCCACTAGAACCGCCCCGCCAAGAAGGTTGGCAAAACTAAACCCTATAACAGTTATCAAGGGAATCATAGTGTTTTTAAGGACATGTCTTAAAATAGCACTTTTTGGAACGCCTTTAGCTTTGAGGAATATGATAAATTCTGAGTTAAGAACATCAAGAACGCTATTTCTGATAAACCTAGCGTATATTCCTCCGTAAATTAGGCCTAAAGTTAAGGCTGGCCAGAAAAATCTAAATAATAGATTACATAGCACTTTAGACTCCCCTAAGAGCAGTGCATCAAGAATGGGTAGACCAGTGATTCGATGCGAGGGCATTGATATTTTACTGAATTCAGGAGGAACCATTCCCATCTCTTCATAAGTCACGTCAACCGCGTATCTTATAATATAACCTAAGAGGAAAGCTGGCATAGCGTTCATTGAGAGAGTCCATATTCTAATTAGGTAATCAGAAATGGTATCCCTCTTAAGAGCTGAAAAAATTCCCACAGGAAAGCCTATTAGGATTGCAATCGAGACTGACATGATAGCTAATTGTGCTGTAAATGGGAATAGTGCCATTAATATTGAGAATATTGGAGCTCCTGTTGTTGGTGATTCAAGGCTGTTTGTAAGTATCCCGCTTAAGAAAAAGTAAAATTGAGCGAAAAGAGGATCTTCAAGGTGATATTTTTTCTTTAATTCTTCAACTAGTTCGGGTCTTGCCTTAATTCCTCCAGCCCAAGCCCTAGCTAAATCAGAAGGAATAATATACCCTATTGCAAATGTTATAAATACAACTCCGAGAACAGTAGGAATTAGCGTTATAAATCTTCTTGCCAAATATCTTGCGAAATTAGGCATTGATAACACCACATTCGCGGTGCTTCTGAACATACTGATGGATAAACATATCTTAAATGGATGATAATTCTTCCTTTACTTTTACGAGAAGAAATTTTTAAGTTGTGTCTCTTATGTCCTAATATATCTCTTTAATTTTTAATTATTCTGCTAGATTTTGATTTCTGTTCTGAGGGTTAGTTTTCATGCTTTAGATCGCATGTTTGGAATTCATTACTCTTCCACTTCGACAATCATTTCTAGTTCTATAGCTGCTCCTAAAGGAAGGGCATTTGAACCGAGTGCTAATCTAGCATGTCTACCTTTCTCACCAAAAATTTTTACTAGGAATTCTGATGCGCCATTGACAACTTTATGCGGCTCTTCAAAGTCTTCTGTGCAATTGACATATCCTACGATTCTTACAATTCTTTTTACTTTGTCTAAGCTTCCAACAATATCTTTTATTATACTTAAAGCGTTTAATGCGCAGATTTTAGCTGCTTCATATCCCTCTTCAACGCTAATATCTTGTCCAACTTTCCCCTTATATCTCACTTTACCTTCAACGACTGGAATTTGCCCTGAAATGAAGATTACATTACCTGTTTTTACAGCGGGTATATATGCAGCAACGGGTTTAGGTGGTTTAGGCAAACTTAGGCCCAAGCTTTCTAACTTTTTTTCAACACTCATGACTTTTCCTCCATATGTCTTTAACAACAACTTAATGACAACTTTATAGAATTTAAATAGTTCCCCCTGAAATCATAGTGCCAAATATGTTGGAAGTAAGCTGATCGTCGAAGTTCCTCAAATTTGAGTAGCAAAATTTAAAGCCAAGGGTTGCGATGAAGTGATACTCGAAACCGTCAACTGGGTTAACCGTTAAATTAAAACTAATAATTAAATTGCCAACTAATTAATAAAATCTACTTAATTGCAATCAAAGGGGAGGTAGATGCAGAGATGAAAACCGAGAAAGGACGTACTTCAAAATACGTCGCTTTCATTGCAATGATGGGGGCTCTTGGAAACGTCCTTTTTGCCATATCCTCACAAGTACTAGTCATTCCCGGAGGCATCACTGGCATCGCACTGGATCTCTCAAACCTCGGGGTAGTTATTGCAGCTGTTTTTGGCGGCTGCATAGCAGGCGTAGCTACAGGTCTTATAGCGGGCATACTCCCAGGTATATGGTTCGGCTACATTGGAGGAGGTTCAGGAATCCTTGCTCTCATCGGTTTGCCTGTGGGCAAGGCAATTGCGGGTTTTTCCATAGGATTCTTATGCAAATGCTTTAACGTGCTTAAAGGAGAAAGAAAATCTATGAAAACAACGTTTATGGTAATTTTGGGGTCTATTCCAGAGTTGTTATTCATAGTTTTATACTTCTCAGTGTTAATGCCGCTTTTCGTTGGTTTCTTCGTGGGGTGGTTAATAATAATTTCCGTCTTGGTGAAAGGCCTCGCGGAGATGGCAGTTATCGGTGTAATAACTGGAGCTCTTGTCGGTAACACAGAGTTCGTGGCGTTTCTGGAAAAATACTTCGAGATACCATTAGAAACCTAAAGTTTACACATTACTGACAGCCGATTTCATATTAAGCTAAATAATGGTTAAGAAGGTTTTACTTCTGTTTTATAGTATTATACCTTACCTTACTCCTTTGCCTTAATCATTCAAAAATATAAATATCTATTTGCAAAACTCCCAATATTTTAAAACCTTTGATACGACTTGAAATAGCTGAAGACTAAAACGTAGAGGAGAAGTGTATCTTCATGGAAAACGCTCAAAACTTTTACAGAGCGATCGAAAGTAGAAGAACAATCAGAAAGTTTAAGAAAAAGAAAATTCCAAAGGAAAGCTTATTAAGGTTAATTAGGGCAGCTATATGGGCTCCTTCCGCTCATAATGCTCAACCATGGCATTTCATAATAATAACAAGCAATAAAATAAAGGAAAAACTTGCGGTAAGTATGGGTAAGAAATTTAGGGAAGATCTTTTGGCCGATGGTTTCCCGGAGGAGGAATGTGAGGAAAGAGTTAAAGCATCCATCGAAAGAATGGTGAATGCACCAGTTCTAATAATTGCTTGCTTAACTATGCGCAACATGGATAAATACCCTGATGAAAAAAGACAGAAAGCTGAATATGTCATGGCTGTTCAAAGCGTTGCAGCAGCTATCCAAAACTTGTTGTTAGCTGCGCATGTTGAAGGTTTAGGTGCATGTTGGAGATGTGCCCCCCTATTTGCAAAGGAAATAGTTAGGAAGGTTTTAAATATCCCAGAGGATGTAGAACCTCAAGCACTAATAGAAGTGGGCTACCCAGACGAGAAGCCTTCACCCCCGTCAAGAAAACCTATTGAAGAAGTTTTGCATTGGGAGGGTTGGTAATGATAACCACG
>CAYYZD010000142.1:0-4517 GCA_964476035.1 uncultured archaeon | reverse complement strand
TACTCTAAAAAACTCATCTGGATAAAATTCTTTAATATGATATATGGGATGTTGGGTGTATTTCACATTTGGAGTGGAACAAACAAAAATGCCGTTTGGTTTCAGAACCCTTTTTATTTCCATCAAAAATTTTTGGTAATCTTTTATGTGTTCAATAGTCTCAAATGAAATGACTGTATCGAACTTATTGTCTGAAAAGGGTAACTCAGTAGCATCAGCAAGAATGAAAGAGACGTTCTCAGAACGCGAATTTCGAGAGGTAGCAATGTTTAAGGCTTTCTTTGAAATGTCGACGCCAACAGCGTGGTCACATTTTGGTGATAAGTACACAGTCCCGTAACCTGTACCACATGCAACATCTAGAACATAACCTTTAACAAGTTTTGACGCAAATATGTAACGCATAATATGCTGTCTAATCACATAGTTTGAGATGTCTTTGATGATTACTGCCGTAAGGTTGTTTTTCAATGTTCTAGCCACTCTTAATACCCCTCTTTCTTGACTTTTTCGTACTGACACCTCGGAAAAAGATGCACCCGCTGATAATTAACATTAGAAAGATATGGGTTTTTGACAGAAAGATTGTCAGCCATGGAATGTTCCACTCGTCATACCTCAGCTGATAAATATCAGGTTTTTCAATTGCAGTGAATGTAAAATCATTCCTAGATAAAACCATGACATTATCAGATGAATAGCTTACTGTCAGCTCTCCTTTTATCTTCCATGCTCGCGATAAAAGATTCCATATATTAGAGTTTGGCTTATTAAGGGCGTCTGCTAGCAGGTTGCCGTCAATTATCAAGTCCGGCTGTCTAACCATGAGCTTAACACTTTGATCCATTGAGCTAACACCTACTAATCTTAAGGTGCCGCCAATTACGGTAATATTAAAAATTCTAGAATTATCCAATGACTTAGCTTCCAATACAATTTTAGTTCCAGAACTATTCAGAATACAATTGAAGCCGCCAGTAATTTTGAGGGGCATATAGGATCCCAAACCCTCTGAGGGGTCGATCTCAACATTAGAGGCAAACATTTCTGAGACTATAGAACCGTCAAAAATTATTCTTTCTATCTCCATATTGTTCAGCTTAACATCTGTGCATTCTTCTCCATCTATAATTGCATCAGCTAAGGACAAATCTAACTCATCTACTCTCAGAGGATACTCAAAAAAGTTTATAAACGAAGAGTTAAGTTGTATCATCCCTTCTAATGCGATTTTTCTTATTGCATACGAGTAATCCATAAATGTAGTTTCCGTTTGGAAATGCCCGGTTCCAACTGCCAAATTAGTTTCCAAATTTTTCATTAATAATTCTAAAGCGGAGAACAATTTTTTGCCGGAGTTCTTCCCCATATTTTGATACATAGCTTCAAAGTAAGGAAGCATCTCCAAACAGAGGATTTCTCCTTTTCCTAATTTCTTGAGGTATGCAAATGGAGTTACTGGCGTGCTATTCCATGAATAGTACCCTAAAACCTCAATTTGACCGTTTTCTGAATTTAGTAGAGGTACGCTGATTTTTGGTAGGGAAACAAGATTTCCATGAAATAGGATGCCGTTAGCTTCTTTCACCTCTCCAGTATAAGACATGCAGACATCCATTAGATAGTCACCGCTCCCCAGCCTCCAATCAGCCCCACCAACTCTATTTAAAACGATTAGGGTGCCTCCATCCTTTACCCAATCGAGGTGTTTTTCGCGTATCAAATGTGAAGGCAAAATTATTACCTTGTTGTCGAATTGTTTTAGGTCTGATTCTATGAAGACTTGATATGGAAGATCTGAAAGGGCTACCATCGATAGCGGATAAAGGTAAGAAAACAAAGTGGGGTTTGACGGTTTTATGAATGCTATGTCTGAACTTGATGGTTGGTGAAATGTTGGAACGCGATAAATTTTAACTTCAGAATTGCTAAATTCTACGGTGAAGAATGGTAGCAAACTGGTCAAGGCGCCTACAGAGGGATTATCTCTAGATGCAAGATACACATACTTAATGTTTGATTGATCCAATATGAAGAAGAGGGGTTCTGGGTCCACTAGATCAAAAAATATGCGAGAGTAAGGTAATCCTATGCTTGTGCCTCCAATAGCCTCTATGCCTACAAGAGTGTTTATGGTAAAGCTACTTTGCAAAGTAGTTGTTAGAACCACATCATTTTGATTCACGTTTTCTCTTAACCAATTTAATGCACTAATCTCTTCACCAGAAAGGTGCGTCCGGTTAAAATCAAGCATAAATCCCCTCTCATAGCGGTACAGCTTTGACGGTATACCACTAACCACAATAACCAGAATTAAAGCACCCACAAGCAGATAACTCCTAACATGTCGATACGAAATCATTTGCAGTCTTGACACTACCTTAACAAATGTAAATGCTGCAAGAACGGAGGCTGCAATTGCTAAGAAATTGGTAACTATCCGATATTCATGATACATGTACGCAGGTATAAGCCTTTGAAATCTCCCTAATAGCAATGCGGTAATAGCTAAAATCACAAATGGAAGGTAACTCTTCATATTTTTGTCATTAAGATAGGGTAGACTCAGAACAGCCATAAAACCGGTAACCCCCAGTAACATCGGATAAAGGAACCAAGGCACAATTTGAATACCCATGAATCTGAAATCACCTGAGTTAAGAGTAGGAAGCAATTTGTGCCAAGTTACAAAGCATAACCCAAAAAAGTAAATAAATAAAAGCAATAAGGCAATTGTAAGGATTTTTATGTGCTGACTAACCCTATTTTTAAGTTTTAAGAGTAGATGCATATAATATCTCTTAGTAATAAGTAAGGTAAGGGCTGCTACAATTGAGACGTAAAGCGGAACAAGCGATGGAAGATAGGTGTAGTATCTCGGAGGGGAAAGGCAATCAATTACAGTGGTGACCACTAAAGCCAACAACAAAGACAAACTTAATCTTTTGTGCCAGAGGTTTCTACTAGAATCAGTAACCAAAAATAGAAGTGGGAGGATTAGGAAGAAAAAGGTGACCTCAGCTATATGGGCCAAGAAACCGTTCATGACGGCCACAGCTGGCAGAACAAAGAACAGAAGACGGGTACGGTTGTCCAAGCAGTTAGGCTTTTTTAAAAAGTAGATTAAGGCGAACATACTTGTAAAAGCTATCGCTCTTGCTGTAGGACCGAGAAATATAGGACTCATGCCCATGTCATACGTTTTTCTCCACATCTTTGAGAGAACGCTCCATGAAGAAAGATCGGTTGTTGTCAACTCCAGATATATAGCGTAAGTCCATCCTAGTCCAGCAAACATAGCGAAAACCGTAG
This sequence comes from uncultured archaeon, assembly GCA_964476035.1. Taxonomy (GTDB): domain Archaea; phylum Asgardarchaeota; class Baldrarchaeia; order Baldrarchaeales; family DXJG01; genus DXJG01. The sequence goes on along the minus strand of CAYYZD010000142.1, from coordinate 1,205 downwards.
AAATTACCGGAATTCTAGAGTCCACACCTCTTAGAAGAGCGTTCGCCATCATGTAGAAGGACAAAATGACAAATATCGGAAGTAACCTTAAAGATTGAGCCGCGTTAACCGAGGGCACCCCTGAAATGGAATAATAAGAACCGGCGAAAATGTGGTACCACCACGGGTAATCATGGGGAGAACCGCCCATGAGGAGACTGTAAGCATGTCCATGGTGAGTCATTTGATCCCACCAAGGGATAAGACGGGCATAGTGGATCCTAAGCAGTAATATTGTAGCAACAATCCCTACTAAACAAAGAAGAGTTAAAACCTCAAACAGATTACCTCTAAGCTCTTTAGCACCTTCACTTCTTTCTTTAACCTGCCTTACACTATATAATAACAACAAAAAAGCATTAACAGACAAAAGAACTGGCATTCCATAATTAGACAGTCTTCCATCCACTAATATTACACAAAAAGAGGTAAGCGACGTAGAAAAAACACTTAGGAGAAAGGAAAAAACAATAGTTTCTACTGCAGCAAGTTTACGGTTACCTTTGATAAGGTGCAAAATCGTAAAGCCAGGAAGGAAGAGCACGATCAAATTTGATGCAACAAGTCTTAAGAAACCATACCATGGAACAATGTTCCAATCAATAAACACAAGACCACTTTGTGTCGGAGGAATAGATAAAACCGCCAATATCGATAAGAGGTATACAAAGAAGAAAATAGCAGCAGATTTTCTATCAGAAATAAGTAATCTAACAGTTACATTCCTTCCAAAACCAAGATAACAGTAAAGACAGAAGACCAGAAATCCCAAGAGAAGCGAAAGCCCAATTTTAAATTCAGGTAAATGTAAAAGCTCATAAAATAAGAAACCAGCTACAATAGCCAAAAGCAAACCCAAGATTAGCTCATATAAAATATCAAGGTTCAAGCCTTTTTTCAACATGCTTTCATCCAATCAAACTTATAAAATCTCTCAATAAATTTATAACTTGACATCATTGACTTATGCAACATTTTTATGAACATCTTTAAGATGAATGTTAACTCTTCCAATAGCGTCAAGTAAATCTTTTCTTGAAAAGTAACAAAACACAAATAATGCTCTGACAACATCATCATTCCATTATTCTAGGCTTTAGCCTTAGGGAGTGGTTCATGCTTATTCTCCTATTTCTTGGCCTGCACAACCCAGCTTTGGGCCTTAG
>CAYYZD010000141.1:0-4557 GCA_964476035.1 uncultured archaeon | reverse complement strand
AGTACGAAATTTTAAATTTTTCTTAGGAAAGTGTAATGCATTTAAAGGATCAAATACTTCTTCCTTAAATACTCCTCGTCAACCTTTCTACCTGTTTCCGCAACTTCCGTTAGTTTCCCTTTCTCCATGAGATAAATTTTATCACTTAATTGTATAGCGTGTTTCACCTTTTGTTCGACCAATAGAATTGTGATATCTTCTTTCTCTTTCAGAACTCTTAAAGTTTCAAATAGCGTGTCCACTAAGTTGGGGGCTAACCCTAAACTTGGCTCATCCAGCATTAGCAACTGCGGTCTAGACATAAGTGCTCTCCCAATGCTTAGCATTCGTCTTTCCCCACCACTTAAAGTGTTAGCTAGTTGTTTTTTCCTTTCTTTTAATCGAGGAAATAGTTCAAAAACCTCCTCTAATCTCTTTTCCTTTTCTTCTTTGGAAAGCATATAAGCACCCATTTCTAAGTTTTCAAGAACTGTCAGTCGAGGGAAAAGTTTCCTGTCCTCAGGAACTAAAGACAGACCCTTCCGCACCCTTTCATGTACCTTAAGCGTATCTATTCGTTCACCATTAAATGTAATTGTTCCTGATGACGGCTTTAAAAATCCGATTATCGTATTTAAAAGTGTTGTTTTTCCAGCGCCATTAGGCCCTATTAAACTCACCCAGCTACCTTTTTCGATACTAATGGATACATTATGCAAAACTTGCATTTCACCGTAAGAAACATTAATGTTGTGTATTTTTAGCAATATCATATCTAATCCTCCGCACGTTTCGTTGTAACCTCTTTATATCTCTCACCCAAGTATACTTCGATTACTTTTTTGTTACGCGCCACTTCCACAGGAGGGCCTTCAGCTATTTTCTTACCTTCGTTCATTACCATCACCCGATCGGCGGCTTTCATTATTACATCCATAACATGTTCAACCCACATTATAGATAGGTCAAATTCTTCTCTAATTTCATTTATAATTTTGCGAATTTCTACGATTTCGCTTGGAATTAGCCCAGCAGCAACCTCGTCTAATAAAAGAACCTTAGGACGAAGGGATAAAGCTTTAGCGATTTCGAGCAATCTTTTTTCCTGCATATTTAAACTGGATGCTTTCAGATCAATTTTCTCATCTAAATGTACATATTTCAGCATTTTTTTGGCGGTTTCATAAGCACGACTCATGGAATATCCCAAACTTATACATCCTAATGCAACATTTTGAAGAACGGTCAACGAAGGAAAATATCGAGGAATTTGAAAAGTTCTTGCAATCCCTATCCTTGCGACTTCATGCGGTTTAAGATGGGTTATGTTTTTTCCTTCTAGTTTTATTACTCCTGAAGTAGGTTTTTCTATTTTTGTTATGCAATTGAACAACGTTGTTTTTCCAGCGCCATTAGGTCCTATTAAACCGACAAGTTCGTTTTTATCCAAGAAAAAACTGAAATTATCTACCGCCACTAAACCTCCGAAACGTTTAGTGATATTTAACCCCTCTAGTATGGGTATAACCATCTTACTTCCCACCTTACTTCTCACTTAAAAGATTTCTTAAGTTTCTCATAAATTCCTACTAAACCCCTCGGTGAGACCATTATGACTACTATTATAAGAAAGCCAATTAATATAAGACGTACAATTCCTACAATTCGCAAACCTTCTGAAATTAAAATTATAAATATCCCTGCGAGAACCGGGCCAATTAAGGTCCCTGCTCCCCCTATAAGTTCGTAGGCAAATATTTGTGTGGAAACTGTTATACTAAAGACATCTGGTGTTAGAATTCTCATATAGTGAGCAAAGAACGCCCCTAATATTCCACTTGTAAGGCCATGAATGAAAAACGCCAGATATTTCGTTCGGTTAACGTTTATCCCAATTGACATTGCTGCTAAATCATCGTCACGTATAGCAATAAATTTTAAACCTATCGTTGAGTTTACTATGCGGTACATAGCCGCCAAATTCGTAAGTAATAGTAAAAGACAAAAATAATAGTAGGAAACCGACCCTGCCTCAAAACTGATCGTTACACCAAAAAAGTTAAAAGATGGAAAAGTTGGAATTCCCCAGAGTCCTAAATATCCCCTCGTTACTTCTACCCATTGCGCAAATATAACTCTCAGGATTTCAGCTAATCCCCAAGTAGCTATTGCAGTATATGCAAAAAGCTTAAGTCTTAAACACGGTAAAGCGGCAATTAGCCCGAACACAGAAGCCAAAAGAGCACCAAGAAAAATACTTACATAAGGTGATACATTGAAGTATATAGATAATAAAGCTGACGTATAAGCTCCCAAACCAAAAAATGCAGATGGCCCAAAACTAAGCACACCAGCATACCCAGAAAGTATATCGTAGCTTGCTGCCAGTCCTCCGAAAATATATCCTAAAATTAAGATATGAATGATGTACGGATCTTTTACGAAGATAGGTAGGACAAAGGCTATGAGTACGGTTATTAACGTAAGAAAACCTTTCAGAGTCGTTACTTTAGTTTTTATCACATGTAGTAGATAATTTTGCATTATTTTCTCCACTCCTTTCCAAATAATCCCCATGGTCTAACGAGAAGCATAAGGATGATAGTCGCAAAAGATAGTAGCGTTTCATAAGCTGGCCCTAATAGAGCTGAAGTAAACGCACTGATAATTCCGATGATGAAGCCTCCCACAATGGCTCCTCCAATACTGCCAAGACCTCCTAATATGACAACTGCAAATCCAATATCTATGGGTCTAAGCCCGACAGTAGGATATGCCATAAAAATTGGGAGTAAAATTCCCCCAGCTATTCCAGTAAGTGCTGAAGAGATTCCAACTATAAGAGTAAAAATACGTTCTGTATTTATACCCATGAGTTCTGCTCCTTCCCGATTTTGTGTAATTGCACGTATTGCTGTTCCTACTTTCGTTTTATTAACAAACGTCCAAAACCCAATCCCTAAAGCAACACTTACAATAAATGCAAACAGTCGTGAATTCTCAACGGATACGCTGAAGAAAGTGGTGGTCCCAGGAACCAGTTCCGCAGATCGATATTGAGGACCCCAACTTAAAAGTGCGGCGTTCTGGAGAATCATTGACAGCCCAAGCGTGAGCATGATACTTGAATCATGAAGATACTCAAAAGAAATCTTCCGAATTGGGTGAAAAAGTAACCAATCAATAACTATTCCAAATATAAACATTAAGCATCCGGTTAAAAATAAACTAAAAACGCTATTCAGACCAAGCAATGTAAGTGAAAAATACGTAATATATGCTCCAAGCATAAAGAACTCTCCATGAGCAAAATTCACTACTCCCATAATTCCATAGAGGATTGATAATCCAATACTTATAAGACCAAAACATCCTCCTAACATTATTCCATAGAGTAAATAGGATAATAACTGTTGAGACATTTAATTTCCCTCCATCAGTGAATAAGATTTACTCACTCCAAAATAAAAAAATAGTGTTGAATATATTCACGGATCCTCCCATGTTTTTAATATGGGTCTTGATGCTATGGTAAATGGCCAGACATCAAACAGTTTTAGTTCCTCGTCTTCTCTTTGTACTTGAACTGCTGCACAGACGCAATAACTTGGCCCAAAAATAGCTTCGTGGGAAATCGGGTCGAAAACTATTCTTTCGGTTGTAAATCCTCGATAGTCTGTTTGTAGGAGTGCCTCTACTATGGCATCTGGGTCTAAGGTTCCTGCTCTTTCAATGGCCTTTAGTGCTATCATAACGCAATCATACTGCCACCCCGCAGTGGTGGTTGGATATTGACCAAACTTTTCTATGTATCTTTGTGTAAAGTTTTTTCCGACGGGAGTTGCTTCGGGAGTTTGAATAAAGTCTATTAAACCGATCCCTTTTTCTCCAACCATGTCGAAGAACTCTGGGTACAGCGTGAAAGATTCACCTATGTGTAGCTTTTTAACTCCAAGATCATATAACTGAGATGTAAGTCTTGCAGCATCCGTCCCTCCTCCCGCGCTGTATATTATATCTGGATTAAGGGTTTTTATTTTAGTTATGATGCTTGAAAAGTCTGTTGTTCCTAGCGGCCAATAATCTTCGGAAACCACAGTCCATCCTATTTCTTCCATCCGTTCTTTAAAAGCTGCAGCAGCAGATCTTCCATAATCTGTATCTTCACATACTATGGAGATTGTTTTCGTTTTAGGTGTAAATATTCCTGCCTCGACTATCTCTTGGATAAACGCTCTTTCGCTTAAAGCGTAACCACTACTATTCAAGTTCGCATGAAAAACGTATTTATACTTTTCCGGATCACTACGTATTTTTTTAGGTATTTCCTCCGACGCTGAAAGGGAGTTTATGAAGGGTATTTTATGTTCGGCGGCTTTGTCCATAACTGCTAGCGTAACTGAGCTATGATAGCACCCAGCGAGAACGTGTATATGATCTCTTGTAACTAATTTCTCAAAAGCACTAACACCTACTTCTGGTTTTGACTCACTATCTTCGAAAAAGAGTTCGACTTTCATTCCCATGATTCCTCCCTTCGCGTTGACTTCTTCCACTGCTAAAATTGAACCGCGTTTC
>CAYYZD010000140.1:0-4578 GCA_964476035.1 uncultured archaeon | reverse complement strand
TTGCAGCAGATATTTCTTGTGGGGGCAAAGATGTACGGTAAGATCGGTGAAATTAAGGAACTTCCCTTAGATATTATTAAGCGATATAAAAGGTAAGGGTGTAATTTTGTGAAGAAAATGTACTGTTTTTGATTTCGTAATTTTTTGGCAGATTTTGAAATTTATATGTTAAGTGCTTTTGCAACGATTTCTAGGATGTCTTGTACTTTTATTTCATGTTGGAGAGCGTTGAAAGATATGTTGCGGTTGCATGTTGGGCAGGTGGTTACTATGGTGTTTGCTCCTATCTTTTTTGCTTCTTCGCAGATTTTTTCGCTCATTTTCCAAGCAAGATCTCTGAAAGGCTCTCTTATAGGTCCTCCGCAGCAGAAACTTAACTCTTTACTCATATCTTCTATTTCCATTAGTTTTAGTCCGGGTATGGCTTCTAGGATTTTTCTAGGCTCATCGTATATTTCCATGTGTCTTCCTAAATGACATGGGTCATGATATACGCATTTAATTGGAATGCTATTCGCAAATTTTAACTTTCCATTATCTAAGAGCTCACATAAAACTTGAACTACGTGTTTTATGTTTATGCTTTTGCTTGTTACTTCTGCGTAGTCTTGCTTTAAAGTTTCAGCACAGAGAGGGCAAATTGTTATAACCTCTTCTATTCCTTCTTCCTCAAACTTTTCTACGTTTTTTTGCGCGAGTTTTTTGAATTCTTCACGTAGCCCCAGTATTTTTAGGAAGCCGCCGCAGCAGTTTTCATCTGCAAACACTTTGAAATCCAAGCCCACAGTACTCATTATTTTGGTGGTTATTTCAAGTAGGTTGCTTAGTTGACTTGAAGCTACACATCCTGCGAATAGAAGTCGTTCAGATTTCGGATTACCTTTTTTAACGATATTATCTGGAGGATAGCTGAACAATCTGCCTTTCTCAGACAATTCCATCACTATTTCTTTGAATTTCTGTGGTATGGGAGCGCCTTTCTTCGATAGTTGTTCTCTTAGGTATATGATGAGTTCTGAGACTTTAACGGATGTTGGGCAAGTGTATTGGCATGTTTGACAGTTTGTACATGAAAAGACTGCATCCAGTATCTCTTTTTCCACTGGTATTATTTCTTTTAACAATAGGTCTGTGTAGATCATTCTGCCACGTGGTGAAAATGCTTCGTTTTTTAACACCTCAAATGTTGGGCAGTGGGCGAGGCAAAAGCCGCAGAGACCGCATGAGACAAGTTCTCTCATGAGTTTGTATTCACGTGAACCTACGGCCATTTATAACCACCTCTCAAGGAAAGCTACATCTGGTATGAAGTCTAAAGCCATTTTACCTGGATTTAAAATTCCTTTTGGATCCAGTGCTTTCTTTATTTTTCTCATTACTTCTATTGCGTTTCCATGTTCCATTTCTAGTATGCTTGATTTCCAGAGGCCTATGCCGTGTTCAGCTGTAATTGTGCCTCCAAGTTCCAGTGCAAGGTTTATTATTTTCTTTTCACATTCATCTGCCTTTTTTATCCCGTTTTCATCCATATTGAACATGAATCGCATGTGAACGTTGCCATCTCCTATGTGACCTGATGAACCGAATGTAAAACCGTAGCTTTTGGCTATTTGTCTTGTTTTTGATAGGAATTCAGGGATCTTGTCTAGTGGGACGGCTATGTCCATTATTCTGTCTGAGGACATTTTAGGTGATTCAGGTGTTTGTAAAGCTCTTTCAGCTAGTTGAAATAGTGCTGCTCTTACATTCCAAAGTTCTTCAGCATCTTTTGAGGGGAAAATTTTTGTTTGGCCTCCTGCTTCCTCGCAGATTTTTAATATTTGTTTCATTTCTTCCTCCGCTTGTTGTAGGGTGCCGTCTGTTCTTATTAGGAGTGTTCCTTTAGCAAATGGTAATTTTAATTCTTTTGGAAGATATACGTTCATTGCTGACACTGTTAGCATGTCTAGGAACTCCATGGATGCTGGTGTTAGCCCTGACTCAAGTACTTTGTATGCTGCTTCCAATGCTGTTTCAAACTGTTTGAAGCTGGCTACTCCGGTGATTTCATGCGGGGGTTTTGGAACTATTCTTAGAATTATTTTTGTTATTATTCCTAGGCAGCCTTCAGAGCCAACAAATAGATCTGTTAGATTTAGCCCTGAAGAAGTTTTTTGGGCTTTTGACCCTGTCTTTATAATTTTTCCGTCTGGGAGGACGACTTCTAATCCGAGGACGTAGTCTTTTGTTGTTCCGTATTTGCATGCTCTTAGTCCACTTGCGTTGTTTGCCACCATTCCTCCTATTGTGCATAACTCTGCGCTTCCAGGGTCTGGAGGAAACCAGAAACCGTTTTCAGTTAGTATTTTATTTAGTTTTTTGTAGTATACGCCTGGTTCTAGAACAGTGTAGCGTGCTCTTAGGTTTAGCTCTAAGATCCTATTCATCTTTCTAAAATCTAATATTATTCCTCCCTTTACTGGTATTAGTTGACCTGAGAGGGATGTGCCTGCACCTCTTGGAATTACTGGTATTTCGTTTTCATATGCTATTTTCATTATTTCAGATACTTGTTCCGTGTTTTCAGGCATAACTACTAGCTCGGGTAGGAAATCCTCTAATTTAAACTTCTTTATCATTGTTATGATGCGCCGTAAACGGAAATCTAAAGCGTAGGATATTAGGTGCGCTTTGCTGGATATTACGTTTTCTTCACCTACTATTTTTAAAATAGATTCAACTGGAATCAACTTACTCAATTTCTTCCCCTCTCTACCTTACTATATATTTACGGTAATTTAAAATATTTAAGTTTGAGTTTACAGGTTTAGAATGGTTTTTGTATGGTTGAATCTGGGTAAACAGCTACTTTTGCCTTATTTCCATGCTTGTTCTTAAGTTCTTCTAAGACTTCTTCCCATGTTTTTAAAGCAATGGTTTTTTCAGGTAGGGTTATTTCAAGTGAGGGTTGCTTCTCCGGGTACTGTGTGAAAAGTATTATTCTTCCAGCTCTTTTTAGTAGATTGGTTGGAGGTAAGTAGAGGTCGCTGCCTATCATTTTTTTACCCCATCTTCCATGAACATAATGGGCTATTTGCCCTACGGGAGAATTGTTTATGATTACTAGGTCTCCTCCCTCCCTTAGGGTTATTACTGGCCATGCTGCTATTGCTGCTTCACTTCCCTTTGAATACGCGTTTGAAATAACTATGTCTGCATTTGCTAAAGTGGGGGTTTGATAATGTGTTTTCGCTATTTCTACACCTTTTCTTTGAGCTTCCACAACGTCGCCCGTAAAAATGTCTGTTGAATTTCTTTTTAGGTCGACGAGAACGTTGATTATCATGTCTAGTTTTGCTTTTCTAGCTGCTTCTTCAGCGTCAAGTCTTAGAATGTTTCTTTCATTTATTCTGCCGTAGGCTAGTTCGCAGCTTGGATGCAGCTTCCTATGGTCGGATGCTTTTGAGAAACCGCCTAGATCACCGTGATTATAGGTTATGCTTCTGATGCTTGCAACACCTGGTAAAACGATTTTTGCTCCGCCTCCATAGCCGAAGTGAGGATGAGGCAGTATGCAACCTATTGCTATTTTTAAGTCGCATGCCATAACCTCTGCATTAATTTCTAATGGCGTACCGTAACTTGTATGGCCCAGGTAGACTAGATTACTGTAGGGGTTGTGGTTGAAAACGGGATATTCCTCAACTATTTTTTCTCCAAGTTTTTTAGCGAAATCCATTCTGTTAAATGTTCCATGTGCACCATTTGCGCATACAAAACGTATACTGTCTTTTTTAATCCCTGCTTTTTCCAACTCTTCAATCACATACGGTACTATTTCAAATACCTTGGTTGGGCGTGTTAGATCGTCAAAAATTATAGCAACGTCTTTTTTGTTTTCTGCAAGTTTGCTTAAAGGTTTTGTTCCTATGGGGTTTCTTAGGGAAAAAATTATGTCTTCTCTGGTTATTGGAGGTTTTCCCTCACCCTTCATAATGCCTACATGAAGATCCCATTCATTGGGAAAACTTATCTCGACTTCGTTGTCTCCAAACCATGCAAACTGTGGCAAAGTGACCTTCTTCACTACTGCTCACTCCCCAATTAAACTTGTGAAAAACGATTAAATAAATTTCTGCATCAAATCAAGTCGCAGGTAAACAAACTTAATTAGGTTTATTTGAAGATGTTATTCCTATACTAGATTTGGAAATAAACGTGTTTTGCATCGGACGGTGTTTCCCAACAGGGGGATAAAGGAAGTTAAGTTTAATTTTAGGTTGAGGAAAATATTTAGAAAATTTGAGCATTAACGATTAAATTATATAAGGCAGTAATTCGAATATTAACAGGTCTGCTGGGTGAGATGTATACCTTGAAGGGCAAAAAAACTCTTATAACTGCTATGAAAGAAGTTTTGAAAAGCGAAGGGAAATACTTACCTAATATGAGGAATGCAGCGGTTCTAGTTCCTCTAAGTCTACGGAAAGAACTTTACATTACATTTATAAAAAGATCTGAAAATCTTCAATTTCATAGAGGTGAAATCGCGTTTCCCGGAGGTTTACAGGAAGATAATGAAAGTCCCTTGGAAACAGC
>CAYYZD010000139.1:0-4581 GCA_964476035.1 uncultured archaeon | reverse complement strand
TTTGTTTTAAATTTCTTAAGACTTTTTGAAATTTTCATGTTAAATTTTTTCACATATTTCTCTGTTTTAACTGTTCTCAATTCAATAAAGAGGGCAATGTATCGATATCTTTATTTGATGTTTTTGCATAAGTAAATAATACTATGTCAACTTTTTCTGCATTTTAGTGGAGGAACTCTAATGCCCACTAAGAAAGTTAAAGCGATATACATCGATGAAAAACTTTGCAAGGGCTGCCATATTTGTGTCGACTTTTGCCCACAAAAAGTATACGTTGTGTCCGAAAAAATGAATGAGAAAGGAGTATATCCTCCAATCCCCCTCTACATAGAGAAATGCACAGCATGCAAGCTCTGCGAACTTTACTGCCCTGATTTCGCAATTGCAGTTGAAGTAGTGGTTGAGGAGAAAGAACAGTCAACTCGGTCAAAAGACGCACCAACTATCACTGCCTGAAGCCTCTTGTATTCAAGGGTTGATGTTCACACCCTCCATAGTTTTCCTATTTCACTTTAGAGCCGTTTAGTTAACAATTTCAGTGTCCACGGCACCAATCATCGCGATAGCTCAGTGTCGTCGCCAATCATCATGCCGAGATAAAATAGTTCTAAACTCCATATAAATTATCTCATTTCTAGTGTTCTACCATTTTAACATAGGTTCTGTACGTCAGTAGTCGCTAAATTTTTTTAGAAGTTTGAAGCCGATTATTGTGATGGTGTCATTTGATTTAATTGAGCTATAATATTTCTTCAAAGCTTTTAAAAGTTCATCTTTGGATGAAAAACCATCTTTCAAAGCATCTTCATCAGTTAGATCCGAAACCTTCAAATATTTTACCTCTACTATTTCCGCTTCAGCATATATTCTATCTTGAGAAGTAATTAGAATTTTTTCCCCAACTTTAAAATCTCTAATACCCTTTCTAATAGTAGTCACCTTTTTTCCTTCAAGTATTTTCCTAACATATACGTCATCAAAATCGAGAATTCTCTTTTCCATCTTAAGCTACCTACTTTTACAACTCTCGGCATCACACTTCACATACTCTGTTTCCCCAATGGCTAATATCCCAAAGAAATTGAGTCAAATAAATTTATTAACATTCGCTGTAAATATTGTCTTCCAACTTAGGTCCCATTTGAGGGCGAAGAGGATGAAAAAATTTATAATCGTTGTTCACGGCGGTGCTGGACGTATTAGACCGGAATCCAGAGAGAAAGCTCTGAGAGGTGTCAAAAAAGCTGCTAAGACAGGGTTTGATGTACTACGTAAGGGAGGATCAGCACTGGACGCTGTAGAAGAAGCCGTTAAAATAATGGAGGACGACCCAACATTTAACGCAGGCATAGGCTCAACACTTACCATTGACGGTAAAATTGAAATGGACGCTTCAATAATGGACGGAAAGACATTAAATGCAGGGTCAGTAGCCATGATCACAAATATTAAACATCCAGTAACTCTTGCAAGAATAGTAATGGAAGAAACAGACCATGTACTCGTCGCTGGAAAATTCGTGGAGAAACTAGCTGAAAAGTTCAATTTAGAAAAATGCAACCCAGTCACGGAGCACAGATTAAAAATTTGGAAAGAGTATAAAGCAATGCTAATTAAGGGAGAGTACCAATACCTACCAAAAACAACCAGTTTAATTAAATTGCTTCCAGAACTAGCCGACACGGTCGGAGCAGTCGCAAGAGATCAAGACGGAAACTTGGCAGCAGCAACAAGCACTGGAGGCTTAACCCTAAAATTACCTGGAAGAATAGGAGACACACCACTAATAGGATGCGGAAACTACGCAGATAACGAAGCTGGCGCAGCATCAGCTACAGGCATTGGAGAAGTAGCTATAAGACTAGTTCTTGCTAAAACAGTGTGCGATTTCATGAGAAACGGGCTAACAGCCCAAAAAGCTGTTGAAAAAGGTATAGAACTAGTTAAAACAAGACAAAATAATTTGCCAATGGGAATTATCGCTGTAGACAAATATGGAAACCCAGGAATATCACATAATTCAGAGAGCCTGTCTTGGGCAATGGTAACTTCAGATAGTTCAAAAGTTATAGCAGGGCTAAAATATCCACCATAGGTGGCCTTCCTTGTTTAAAGTTGAAATTATAGGTAGAATCCTTAATTTTAAACAAGAAACAATAGTAGCAATATTGCACTGTAAAAACAACGACTATCTCAAGTTAATTTACAAAATAGTTTTAGAAGCATTGAAAATCAATTCATCAGTTTTAATACTTGATTGCTCTTATAGTTTTAGGGAAGAAATACTACGAAATCTCTGCAAAGAACATAAGATACACCTTGATTTCTTAGAAAGTCGCTTAAAGAAAATCATAGTACGCAAAGAAACACAGTTCTTATCCATCTTACGCCAAATATACCATGGAGAGTTAATGCAGAATTTCAAAATACTTATATCCCTTCACATAAGTCTCCTTTTAGAAAAATCTTACAAAAAGCTAAAAGAAAGAGAACAAGCTATTAAGGATGTATACTCAGTTATCCCACTACTAAAATCACCAGACCGAATTATCTTTGTTGTTGAAAAAATGCTGGAAGGATTTTATCCTACAGAATGCATAGTAAGAGAGGAAATAAAGCAAATAGCAAATCAAAAAATATATTTTCTACCCTACAAAACCATAAACATAAACGGAACCAAAATAACATATCAACACATATAATTGCCTGAAATCTAGCAGAGGAGAGTTCTATGAGAGTTGCCGTACTAAATAAGGATAGATGTAAACCAAAGGACTGTGGGCTTCCCTGCATAAAATTCTGCCCCATGGTTAGAACAGGAGTAGCAGCAATCTACATCGACGAAGAAACAGGAAAACCCGTAATATCTGAAAAACTGTGCACAGGATGCGGAATATGCGTGAAAAAATGCCCATTCACAGCAATAAACATAGTAAACTTACCAGAAAAGCTGAAAGAAGACCTAGTCCACAGATATGGAGTAAATGGTTTCGAACTCTTCCGCCTACCAGTACCAAAAATAGGAAAAATTACAGGTTTAATTGGCCCAAATGGCGCAGGGAAAACAACAGCACTCAGGATACTATCAGGAGAAATAAAACCTAATCTTGGAAGAATAGATAAACCACCAGAATGGGATGAAATTATAACATATTTTAGAGGATCAGAACTACAACTTTACTTTGAAAGAATGGCAAACAAAAAACTACGTGTTGTTCATAAACCACAAAACATAACTAAGCTTCCAAAAGTTGCAAAAGGTGTAGTCGGTGAACTTCTAAAAAAGGTTGATGAAAGGGGAATAATTGACGAACTTTCAGAAAAACTAGGACTAGGTATGGTGTTGGACCGTAAGTTAAGTGTATTAAGTGGAGGAGAATTGCAAAAGGTAGCAATAGCAGCTGTAATGGCTAGAGACGCCGATGTATACCTCTTTGATGAACCCTCAAGTTACCTGGATGTTAAAGAACGTATAAAAGTCGCAAAAACGATAAGATCACTAATCAAGGAAAACAAAACAGTAATAGTCGTAGAACATGACTTAGCAATGCTTGACTATCTATCAGACTTTGTCTGCGTTTTCTACGGTGAGCCAGGAGTATATGGAGTAGTGTCCCATCCACACGGTGTCCGAGAAGGCATCAACATATATCTGGACGGTTTTCTACCCGATGAAAACATAAGATTTAGAGATGAACCTGTACGTTTCAAGCTTCACCCAGTCCCAATAGAAAAACTAGGAACAGAAGCAGTACTTTTAGAATTTAACAAAATGGTGAAATCCTACAACGGCTTTAAGTTAATAGTAGAAGGAGGGAAAATTCACTACGGTGAAATCATAGGCATACTAGGGCCAAACGGCATCGGAAAAACGACATTCGTTAAAATGCTAGCAGGCATAATAAAACCAGATGAGGGAATACCACCACAAAAAGAACTAAAAATCAGCTATAAACCACAATACATAACACCAGACTACGACGGAACAGTAGGAATGCTACTAAGACAGATAGCCAAAGACAAATATGGAACAAGTTTCTATAAATCGCAAATAATACAACCACTACAACTTCAACACCTATTAGACCAAAACGTAAAAGAACTAAGTGGAGGAGAATTGCAAAGAGTTGCAATAGCCGTATGTTTATCCAGAGACGCAGATCTATACCTACTCGACGAACCTAGCGCATTTTTAGATGTCGAACAAAGATTAGCAGTCGCAAAAACAATAAGAAGAGTTGTAGAGAACAAAGGGGCAGCAGCATTCGTTGTGGAACACGACATTGTAGCTCAAGACTTCATAGCAGACAGCCTAATGATCTTCACAGGCCAGCCTGGAAAAGAGGGAATAGCCCTGCCACCAATGGGACTAAGGGAGGGAATGAACACATTCCTCAAAGAAATGCAAATAACATTCAGACGCGATCCACAAACAGGGAGGCCAAGAGTAAACAAAGAAGGATCAAGACTCGACAGATATCAAAAATCAATTAACGAATACTACTACCTACCTATAGGAGAAGTGACAGAGGAAGAGAAAGAGTAAAATAATGTATGAAATAAACTAAATCAACTCATAGC
>CAYYZD010000138.1:0-4616 GCA_964476035.1 uncultured archaeon | reverse complement strand
GGTCTCGTGATAACATTTTAGTTCCTTGCCTGTATAAGATGAGTCTCATAATTTCATTTGTTCCAGCCACTATTTCCATAACTTTAGCGCTTCTAAATATTTCTTCAACTGGGTAGAACTTTGTCCATCCATCACCGCCCATACATTGTATTGCGTCCATTGATATTTTCATTAGAGATTCTGTAGCAAATAGTTTCGCTGTTGTAGCATCGAGAAGAGGTTGGTAGCCTTGATCCAAGAGATACGCTGAATAATATACGATAAGCCTCGATAATCTATATCTCCAAATAATATCCGCTATCTTAAACTGGTTTACAAGCAGATCAGCGGTTCTTACACCAAATTGAACTCTTCTATTAGTGTGGAAAACAGCGTATCGCAAAGCTTCTTTCATTTGACCTAAACATCCAGCTGCAACCACAGTACGCTCCAAGTTAAAGCCACTCATCATTATAAGCCAGCCGTAGCCCACTTTTCCAAGAAGATTCTCCTCTGGAACCCTTACCTCATCCAAATCCAAATACCCGTTAAATACCCCTTCCCACCCACACAAATCATTTATCTTCTCAATAGAAAATCCCGGCCTATCTTTTTCAACAATAAACGCTGAAAGATGCTGATATTTCCTCCTATCCCCCGGATCATCACTTGTTCTAGCATACACCAAGTAGAATTCGGAGACACCCGCATTAGTTATAAATCTCTTCTTCCCACTTATAACCCACTCATCACCCTCTTTCCTAGCTACAGTCTCTATATTTGCAGCATCAGAACCAATATATGGCTCAGTGACACAAACACCAGTCAAAATTTCCCCCCTTGCAATCTTAGGCAACCACATCTCCTTCTGTTCCTCGGTCCCGAAATGAACAAGTTGATGAGTACCTCCAAACATAGTATCGCTAAAAGCTAGTCCAACTGGCCCCAAACGAGAAAGTTCCTCAGCAAGAATACAACACGCCGTAACACCGTACTCTTTACCCAATCCACCATATTTTTCAGGGATTAATACACCAAACCATCCACGTTTCGCAACCTCCCTAATAACATCCCAAGGAAACCGTTGCCTCCGAGTTGTTAACATAGTTTTCGGCATGTACTCATCGGCAAAATCCTCTACTTCATCTGCAAGCCTTTTCTGCTTTTCATTCCACCAAGGAAACTTTTCCATGCTAACACCTTCCATTCCATCTTAACAAATGAAGTAAACGTAATACTTGAATAAAAATGTACTACGTGTAAAGTTTTTTGTTCACAATGTTATAAGCTTGAAAATAATTTAAACCCAAGCAACTTAACATAATCATATACATAAAAATCAATTTTTTAAGAACCGATAGTTTAAACCTTATCGATAACTTGTGAAATCTGTTTTATTTTAGCAATATCTGTCCTCTGCGCAGTTGTTACGCAAAGGTAGCTTACTCAGCCAAGATTTCTTATAATTTATGAAAACATCGGCTTGTTTATATTGATAAATTCATATATAAAGCTATTTTAATATAAATTGTTGTATTATGATAATATTTATTAGCATTTGGTAGGAATTTTTTGTCCATGATATATCTAATAGCATATAAAAGTTAATGGTGATAGAAATAGAGTTTTTACCGATGTCTGTCTCTTCAGAAATGAACATTCTAATGATTGTAGGAATATCCATTGTCTTTGGCTTTATCGGAGGATATCTGTCAAAGAAAATTAAAATACCAGAAGTAGTGGGGATGATTTTAACAGGGGTTCTACTTGGAGAAAGCATCTTAGGATTCATAACAAACGTCTTCATTAGCGATACAAAACCCCTAGTTGACTTAGCTTTAGCCTTTATCGGCCTGGGCATCGGAACAGAACTAAAATTCGATGCAATAAAAGATTTAAAAAAATCCATTCTCGCTATACTTCTTCTCGAATCTTTTGGGGCTTTCACTCTAGTCACTCTTGGTGTTTTCGCAGTAACCCGTAAATTTCACATAGCATTAATTTTTGGTGCTCTAGCAATTTCAACAGCTCCCGCAGCTACAGCAGATGTGTTATGGGAATATGAAGCGAAGGGAGAACTTACTACAACAATTTTCGCAATAGTTGCTCTAGATGATATAATTGCAATAGTTATGTATGCATTTGCCCTTTCATACTTGGAAGGGGTGATTATAGGCGGACAAATTCTTCTACTTAAAATTCTACTAGATTCGTTAATGCATATTTTAGGTTCAATTGCCTTAGGAGTGATTATGGGAGTAATATTAACTTTTCTGTCCCATAGAATCGAAAGTATTAATAAATTGGCAGGCATTATTTTTATAGGGGTCTTAACTTCAAGTGGAATAGCTGAAACCATGGGATTCTCCCTAATATTGACAAATGTAATCGCCGGAATAATTATAACTAATTTTTCTGAATTTGGAGAAAAAGTTTTCATTACAGTTAGAGAAACAGTTCATCCACTTATTGTGCTCTTTTTCGTTTTAATAGGAAGCATACTGAAACTTCAACTCGTTTTACATATGGGCCTAATAGGTATAATCTATTTATCAATGAGATTTACAGGGAAATTTTCTGGCTCAACATTAGGAGGATACATATCAAATTCATCGACTAAAGTAAGAAAATACTTAGGTTTATGTTTACTATCCCAAGCAGGAGTGGCTGTTGGTTTGGCAACATCGCTCTACTACAGTCTAATAACTCTGAACGAAGTCGGGTTTCATCTCGGCACGCTAATTCTTAATACAATAATTTCTACAACGCTGATCGTGCAAATACTAGGGCCGCCACTAATTAAATATGCGGTAACTAAAGCTGGCGAAACCGTAGAAACCTTTAACACAGATCATACGTAACGTTTTTAGAAAGCTAACAACAAACTTAAGGTAAATAGTGGCGCGGTGCTGATTTGATGAGAGAGGAAAATGAAAAATAAATGACATTTTGAAAGTTCTTAACAACGTTAATTTGGAAAGAACTAAAAGAAAACATTAAAGTATACATTTCTTTCGTAATAGCTATGATTATTTTTGGGATGCTTAGTGTTGTTTTAATTTATTTAATGCCCGAGCTGCTGCCAGAAGAATTGAAAAGCGTTTTCCCAAAACCAACCGTAGTTGATGCACTAAGAGAATTTTTTGAAAATACGATTCAAATAGGTGGATTTTTAACAGTTCTGATAGCCTCAGGAGCTATAGCCAGAGAAATAGAAAACAATACAATTGAAATTCTTTTAGTTAGACCGATACGAAAAGAACTTATCGTTATCTCCAAATTCATCTTAAGAACATTAGTAATCGTAGCTTCGATTTTCTTTGCAGCTTTTATAACATGGGTTTACTCAAAAATATTAGGTGAATTTCCCCTAAGCAAATTTTTAACCGCAATCATACCTATGCTTTTTTCTTTAATCCTCATATGCTCAATTTCTATCTTAATAAGTGTGTTTTCCAAATCCCAACTTTCTTCAGGGGCAATATCCATCGGAATATTCATATCACTTATGATAGTACAAAACTTCATCATTAGAAAGGTCCCCGAAGACTTACGATACCTACTTCCACTATACGGAGCGACATTATCAATTAAACTTTTAAATGAAAAAATAAGCTCAACAACATATGCTCTAACAATAATAGCTCCAACAATATATTCCATAATAATTCTAGCCATTTCAACATTTGTTTTTATTAAAGTAAGTAAACCATAATAACTGTCTTATTACATAAATAACAAGATAGCCTTTTCTATCACTATTCATTAGATTTTGCGGAGATGAAGTGAAATAAGATTATGTTTTGCCTAGTTGTTGTGCTAGTTCTTTTAGTTCTGGGTGAACAACTCTTCCCCTATCTAAAAGCTGTTCTTCATCCAGCCATACTGAAGAATCTAGGCATATTCCGTCTGCATGGGATGGTGCTTCTCCAGCTTTACCTTTCATTTCTGGCCCTTGATATCCGAGGCCCCATTCTGTACATCCCCAAACTCTTTCATCTTCAAGAATGAAACCCGTTAATTCTGCTTCTGGATGGAAACCGTAGCATATGTGAGCTAAGTTGTACATTCGCTCATCGTTGAAGCTTTCAAGCCATTTTTTGACGATTTTAGCTTCTCTACCGCCCTCTATTTTCACCACTTTTCCTTCCTTCACCGTCAGTTTTATTGGTTCTTTAAGTATGCCTATGTCCGCCTCTCCTCCACCCGAAAAAGCTCCATCGAAAACTATTACCCCGTTTATTGATTCTTCAATCGGCGCCCATCCTATTTGGCCTCCAAGATAATGTTCTCCAGGTTCCTCAACGTAACCAGTGTCAACAGTTACAGGTCTCTTTGGATCATTTTCGAAAGATACGTCTGTTCCAGCTGGCGTTGTAACTCTCATATATCTGGCTTTCTGGGTTAGTTCAGTAACTTTTAACAAAAATTCTTTGAGCACTGGCCAATTGACCTTACCTATACATCTAACCATCATTGGAGCGTTCATGCCAACTAAACACAAATACTTTACTCTATTGGTTTTCATAGCTTCTTCCCAAGGTGTCGAATAAAGTAACCATTCATAATTGTATTCTATCCAAACGTCACAGTTAGGAATTGCGGCCTTAATTGGGTCAGGTAGATAAGGGTCTGCT
>CAYYZD010000137.1:0-4616 GCA_964476035.1 uncultured archaeon | reverse complement strand
AGAAACCGTCTTGGTTTAACAGATATTCTAAGCATCTTTCCGTCAAATTTCACAAGTTGAGGGTCGAGTTGTATAAATAGTTTTCTTGCTACTGGTTTACCTCCTTTAATTTTCCCCTTTCTCTTTAGTCTTCTCCAGCTTTTTAGCATTGATGTAGCTACTCTACAAGCTGAATGGCAAAAGTGAGTTGAGTAATCCCATTTCTGCTTCCATTCCTCATACACATTTTTCCTTAACTTGGCATAAGATGTTATATTTAGCTGCAGAGACTTCTCAATGCAGAAATTAACCATATCTCTGAAGTCCTTCAACATTTTCTCAATTTGCGGCGTTATATCGTAGCTAAAAGCTACCGATAACGTTATTTCCATAATTCAGTATTTAGGGTAATACACTATATAAGTCTTACCTCTTATATCTAACCATTACTAGATGTTACCAAACCTTGCTAAAATTGAAAACTGTTTACGAACCCTTAAGCCTTTCGATAAGAATTAATATAGCAAATCAAACCTTTTCTTCGTTTTGCCATCATTTCTCTTTTTGGTTTTGGCAACGTTAGTGAAAGTTCGAAATTTTTATGTAAACGATGGGACGACATTAATGTCCCGTTTATGATTAAATATTACTCAGCATATTTGTAACAGCTTTACAATTGTTAATGTTTATTTCTTTCAATAATCTCTACGGTTTACTAAGATTCTTGTATAAAAGGGAATTTGTGTTGCCAACGACTTACGATATCCAAGCATTTTAATTCAAAAAGGTTTCTGTATTCTTCGTAAGTGTAGAGTTATTTTCTGAATATTCTGAATATTGGATGTTTTTCTGTTAATGGTCTTAAACGATATTCCTGTCTCATACTATATGAAACATACGCATCAGCTAGAGACACAGCGAAATATGCTTCTGGGGCGTTTTCTATTGGACCGTATAAAACAAAGTCTGCACCCATTATAATTGAAAGTGCGTTAGCCACACTACTGGCTAACGTGTATCGCTGTGAATCCAATTTTACCCTTTCCCTCCATCTGTCCACCGCATTATGTATCCCAGCTCCCGCCGGCAGACCGTATTTCTCCTTTACTTTATAAATTGTTTTGCTTACTGGACCTGGATCAGGAATATCAAGAACAGTAGTATCAACTAATGGCTTTTCGATACCTAAACTGTTTGCAATATTTAATAGTTCCTCTAGCGCCTCTAATCTACCAGATATTGTGGGATTTCTAGTGTTTAGTGTTAAGAGAATAGCAGATTTAATTTTTGCTTCCTTAATCGCCAGGAGTTCACTTTCCTTTATATGTGGCGTAATCGAATTATATATGACGCGGTCAGATAACCCGACTTCAGAGACATACTTTGCCCCTGCAATTCTCACATCTTCGGTTGTGCCGTCAATAGCGAAAGGCCCATCAATGCTATTCGCTACAAAATCTATAAATTTCTCAAAAGCTTCAGGATAAGAACAGCAAACATCAACTATACGAGGATTACCTGTCCTATCCATCAACTCCTCCTCTTTTTTCAGCAACTCCTCAGCTTTCGTTCTATCGAATTCTCCAGTCCTCTCGTCCACCACAATCTTATGCTTATGATAGAAAATACTACCAATCATGACCGTGGGCAACTGACCCGGCTGCCCTCCAACCTTCACGCCTGCAATATCAAATATTTTCTGCTCCCGTTCAAACTTAAACATTTCCAAACTCTCCATTCAAGTTTTTGCTAACCGGCAAGAAACTCAAAAGTTGTTAAAAATTAAATTATATATCTATTTCGGTATTCAATTAACCAATCGAATCTTAGACGTGAACTTCCGATCTGACAAATTTCAAGTTTCATTTACGTAATAAAGCATATATGTCATTGTAATAAATTTCATCTTATGATAAGTGCAGTGTTATTTGACTTTTTGGGCACATTAGCTAGACTAGATCGCCCAGAGAAAGATGTAAATGAAAATGCCTTCGCATCTGCCTATAAAAGTTTAATTGATAATGGAATTAAAGTTTCATATGAGAATTTTAAAGCAGCCTACCTAAAATTGAGAACCGAAGTAATCAAAAAACGTTTAGATGTAGAATTAAGAGAGGTTGATTTTTGCGACAGATTATCAATGACATTAAAGCTTTTGAACCACGATTTATCTCCAGAAGACAAAATAATTGTTGAAGCTGTAGACGCGTTTTTCTTAGAATATTTTAAAGCTTTAAAACTAGATGAAAATGCAATGTCCGTATTAAAAGAATTAAAAGATAAATATTCGCTAGGAATTGTTTCCTTATTAATGTATAGCCCACCCCTCCAAAAATTCCTCAAAAAACATAACATGTTAAAGTTTTTTGATGTTATCGTCACATCAGCTGACATAGGCTACAGAAAACCGCATTCCAAAATTTTTCTAGCGGCATTAGAAAAACTGAAAGTAAAACCATTTGAAGCGGTTTTTATTGGAGATGATCCAATTAGAGACATCCTTGGGGCAAAAAACATTGGAATGAAAACAATACTCATCAAGCCAAAAGAAAAGAAATCATGCAGAGCAAAACCAGACAAAATAATAACCGAACTAAAACAAATACCAACAATAATCAAAGAACTTCAAACAAAACACACTCCACTATCAAGGAAATAAAAAATCAACTAAAATTGTTCATGATAATCTACATTAACCCGTATTGTACTATAAGAATTTGATTCTCTGCTTTTCCGAGGTGACATGAAAGATGGTCTTCTCCAATCTCCAGTATCAGAATTCGGTTTTTCTATTCTCCCCTTTAAGTTCATTTAATTTGTTTTCTATTCTCAGCATTCTTCTTTTTGAATCCATTTCCAATTTAAATTTCTTTACTCTTTTTGATCCTTCTCTTTTCTTCAAGTTAATTTGGCCGTCTTTTTCTTCTCAAAAATCCCTCCAAGTCAAAATAGCTTTCCTTTTTAACAGTTTCAACTATAGCTTCCTTAATAGATTTAACCGTTTCATCACAACACTTAATTAATGTCAACGCCTTGCATTATTACAAGTTATATTCATACTTCCATAATCCTAGTTTAGATGACATTAAATGATAAAGTATTCAGGGCATATTTTCATATTTCGAGCCCAGAAAGACACATGTACATCTTTTACATGCGGAATGCTTGCAACTTTTATAATTAGGTTGTATAAGTGCTCGAAATCTCGAATCACGCCGATTGCCATTAGGTCGCAGTCTCCCATGATTTTTGTTGCTAAAATAATACCCTTTATTTCAATTAGTTTATTTAAAACCTGTGAGGAATATTCAGGTTCTGCATCGATCATGAAAACTACCATGCTTCTGTATCCTATTTTTTCTGGATTAATTACGACTGTTGAACCTTGAATCACACCATTTTTCTGCAACATTCTAAACCTATTTACTATGGTATCTGGGGAGACTTTAAGCTTCCTAGCAATCTCTCTAAATGAAGTGCGTGCATCTTTTTTAAGATTCTCAATTATCGCCAAATCGATTTCATCCACGTGAATACCACCTCTTTAAAATTTGAATTCGAAATTTTCTGGACAAATTAGAACTTCTCCGACCCAAATATTCGTGCTCACACTTTTTACATGGGGATAGCTTTTAATGAGGTCTCTAACTTCGCTTAAACGGGTAATATCCTTAAAAATCGCTATACTAAACAAATTACATCTACCTATCGATGGAACACAGATAAGTACCTCAGGTATTTTTTGAATAAATTTAATTACATCTATGCAGAAACTAGCTATATGCTCGTATCCAAGTTTTTTAGGATTAAGTAGGACTGTAGTTCCAGAAATAATCCCCATTTTCTTCATTTTATTGAATCGCCTGATTATGGTATCTGTAGAAACCTTACACTTTTTTGCTATATCTGTAAATGGAGTTCTGCCGTCTCGCTGAAGAATTCTCAATGTCTTGATATCGATTTCATCAAGTTTCGCTTTTGCCAAGAGTTTTCACCTCTTTTAACCAATCTTTATCTGACATTATAGTCTGTATATTAGCTTAAAAACTTATAGTGTCCGATGGAGTTGAATATTTTTCGGTCATTTACTTCCGCTTTTAGAATTTTATTATGCGAGAAATGTCAGATAACATATTTTATATATCGGACGAAATCTTTATTAATGACTATGTTAATCCAGGTTTATGAGGTGGGAATTTGTCAAGTATCGGACATTTACTCGAGAAAGAGCTAAAGAAGAAGCGATATTGTTGTGCCCACTGCGGCTATACATGGATAGAATATGTTGGCCTTATCATCGAAAAGAGAGAGGAGTCAGATGATATACACTTTCGGATCGGATACGGTATGCCTTCTAAATGTCCAGAATGTGAATGCGACCTTGTATACGAAATAACACTTTCGGAAGAAAAACAACAAAAAGAAGTTAGTTTTGAAGGTATTAAAAGAATACTAAGAGAAGGAACAGAAATCTAGCATTTTAAATAAAAATGTAATAGAGGTCGTTAAAATGGAAAAAACAACAGGCGATATACTTGTAGTGGGTGGTGGAGTAGCTGGCATTACAGCATCTTTAGAACTTGCTGAAAAGGGATTTAAAGTCTACCTAGTAGAGAAGGAGCCTTCAATTGGAGGCC
>CAYYZD010000136.1:0-4657 GCA_964476035.1 uncultured archaeon | reverse complement strand
TGATATCTCTCATTTCTTCAACATATTTAGAGAATTCTTGGATAATTCTCTTATTTGTGGATATCGTTATATTTTTTAACCTCATGAATTCCCTGTTTGTGAAATTAATGACATCTTCCATCCAAGAAGCTAATGTACTCTTAAATTCATCTATCCATTCATCTATTTGTTCCAATGCTTTTGAAATCATGAAATCTGCCAGAGATCTCAGGAATTTAGGATATTCTTCAAATCGAGTTTTTAAATGCTTTTTTAAGTCTTCATAGTCCTCTGTTACCCTTTTTTCCATTTTTGAAGTCTGCTTATAAAAATCTTCGGTTATAAAACGTAAATCAACATCTATTTGCGAAATATATTTATTTATCATTTCTTCGATATGCTTATTCAGCTTACTTACTACTTCTTTTATATCCTCCTTAACAATTCCTAATTGTTTCCCTGCAGATTGCTTGGAGAAATTAGAAATAATTTCTTTAATGCTCTTAGTCATTGAGAATTTAAGTTCCTCTAAGGTTTTTTCGAAAACCACCAAAATTCTTTCCAATATTTGGCCAACTTCCAATATTATATCTCTAATTTTTGCTTCACTTGCTTCAAGTCGCTCAAAAGAAACTAATCTATAGGCTTCTTCCTTCTTGAATGTATCAGCTATTCTCCTGTTTAATAATTCCTTTAATTGTTCCTTAAACTCGGGTAATTGCGAAGATATCTTCTCTGAGCATTCATTAATTTTATTTTCAAGTTTTACATTTATTTCTTTAGAAGATTTCTCCACCTGACTTGAAAGCACATTTATAGGCGCCTCAAGCACTTTCAACTCGGATAAAACTCTCTTTTCGTGGAGTGATATACTCTTCGATAACTCGTATGCAAGACGGTTAAACATATCGAAAATAGGTTTTTCAACTACCTCTCTGACCGCCGAAACAACCTCTGAAGATAATTCTTCATTTGATTTATTAAAATGTTGATTTAGATTTTCCTTCAGCGCCATCTGTACCTTTAATGTTGCTTTTCTAATCTTCTCAATGCCTTGAGACAAATTTTTAGCTATATTCTCTCCTGTGGAAGTTTCATATAGCACATTTGACATTTCAGGTAAAACATATAGCCCTTCCCCTACGGAAATTGCTTTAACTAAACCTGTGTTTGACATATTGGAAAGCAGTTTTTCAATATGGCTTAGTGAAAGTGATGTATCTTTTGATATTTCACTCGGGAAAGCAGTTTTATGCTTAGCTAAAAACTTCAGAATTTTTTCCTGACTCATAACACCTTTCACCTATTTTGTATTATGTTTGTGTAGTTTCTTCGGTCTTCAAAAAGTGAATTCCACGGCCCCTTATGATCCTATAGGGAAAGCGAAGGGGAGTTTGCTGCCTTATTCCCTCAATTTTCCTGATAATAAGCGAGTATATCGGTTCCCTATCATAGCTTTCTAATTTCATTTCAATTACTCCAGAGCAAAGATACCCTAAGTCTCTTGCATGCTTTTCACAAGAAATTAAAAAACTTGTTATCTTCAGCTTGCCAAGTACAGCAATTAATTTTGAAATCTCTCTGATGTCTCTGTGCTCTTCAAATATTATTGAAATCGGGTCTATTACGATTCTGTCCACATTGCCAATGCGATCGATAATTCTCTTTAAAGTTCTTAAAATGCCACTAACAGTATTATCAGAGGCAAATTTTTCAGCGGATTTAATGGAAGCGCTGCTGGAGAGGCAGTCAACTATAATAAGCATATTCTCCCTTTCTGCTCTGGACGTGTCAAAGCCTAGTGAAACAGCTTTAAATCTTAGATCATCTGGGAAATCCTTCAAAACAAAATAGACGCCTCTCTCATCAAACTTTTTTATACCGTGGCATATGAACTGAAGTCCAAGTACGGTTTTACCTACCCCAGAAGGACCATAGATAAGAAAGGAATAACCCTTTGGTATGAGAGGAAGAACATCATCTAGTTCACTAATTCCAAGTTTAATATAACTATCCACTTCACACCACCCTGTTTATTTATGGCACAGCGGTTTAAAACGTTAGAATTACTTTTCCATCTTTTATTTTTACAAGGTTCATTTCCTCGAGAGCCTGTAGACTCTCTTTGACAACGTCTAGCTTAGTCCCCAGAGACTTACTTATTCCCTCAACCGTTAATGGAGATTTTAAATTCAGTAGGAATGAAATCAAACGTAACTCAGGGCTCGAAGAAATATGTCTACCTAGTCGGTCTAAGAGTGTTAACAATCGTTTTTTCTCCTCACCTAGCTTCTGCAGCTTTTCTCTCATTCTTTCGAAATCTGTTGTTGCTTTCTCAAAATCATCTTTCATTTTTTCCAGTTCGGAAGATAATTCAGTATTTACAGACCTCAACCTCTTAACTTCGGCATCTTTCTCAGCTAACTCCCTTTCCAACTTCCTTATTTGCAAATCTTTTTCTGCTAATTGGTCTTTTACTTTCAGTAGCTCTTTCTGAAGCTTATCTCCGCTTACACTAACATCTTCGATCGTTTTCTTCAATCTTTCTATTTCTTCTTCCTTCTCAAGCAATTCTCTTTCCATATCTGAAACTTTCTTATTTAGTGAATCCCTTTCTTCTTCTAGTTTCTTCTTCATTTCCTCAAAGTTTGCCGTTGCCTTTGCAAATTCTTCTTTTAGTTTCTCAATTTCGGATGTTAATTCGCTATTTGTGTTTTTTAAGTCGTTTATTTGTTCAACTTTTTCAGCTAGTTCTTTTTCAAGTTGTGAAATCTTCTCATTTAAAGAACTTTTCTCTTCTACTAATATTTCCTTTTCTTTTCTCGCTTTTTCAAGTTCATTTTCTAAAGCTGTTGTTTTTTCCTTTAATTCGCCGATTTCTTGCTGTAAGTTTTCTAACAACTTTTCTCTTTCTTCTAAAACAGTTTCAAAATCTTTTGCTTTTTCGATTATTTCTAAAAACTCTTTAGCTTTATCTACGATTTCGTTCTCCTTTACCTCAGTTCCTAAAGCGCTTGAAAAGATATTTTTCAATGATCCTACAACATCATTCAACTGTTTTAACTTATTTTCAAGCTCAAGGCTCTCAGAAGGTTTTGTGGACCTTTCTAATTCAGTCTTAATTAAAGATATAGCATCGCTCAGCAATTCTTCATACGCATTACTAAAATATTTTAAAACTTCACCTTTCAAGCCTTCTGCGAGATTATTAACTTCTTGATAGGAGAATGATGGTTTTGCTTCAGCTAAAAACCGGTGAATAATCTCAGATAGCCTAAGTGATAGCTGTTTCATAGCAGAGTTTTTAGAATCCTTTATACTGGTCAATATTTTCAGGAATGTTACCTTTTGACTCAAGTTTCTCACCTAAATTTAAATAACTATTTTATCTCTTTCATGTATAAGCAATCTATTTTGTTTATATGAACATATGAACATTCTATTTTGCAATTTTTCAAAAAGCAAAGGATCATTTGTCTTTAAAACCCGAAGATATACTTCCCTCTTACTTTTGTCCGTTTCGGAGAAACGCATACTCAGCACTATGTCAGCGATATATTCAATACTTCTAACAATGTGTAGTAAGTGGCCGTCTCCATGCACTAGTCCGAGGAGAACTCCCCCTCTTTCACTTCTCTCTACATGCTGCTGCTGTAAGAATATTGCCGCAGGCTGTGGGCTTTGAGTCATCGGCGGCAAAAGCTGCGAAAGGGAATCAATAACAATTCGTATTCTACTAGTTTCTCCTAAGGACTGTATTGCAGCTTGCAAAGTTTGTCTTATATCGCTTAGGCTTCCAACATTTCTAATTGCAAATTTAGTTTTGTGAAGAGCTCTGCCAACCGTAAATGGGCTTAGAAATGCGTCTACGAATATAAGTTTTCCTACTTCCATTGCTACGTCTGCTCTTACACCCAAAATATTAATCATATTTACATAGTATTGAACTGGATGTTCCGTTAGCAAAACTATTACATCATCTCCTCTTCGTAAGCCTCTTGCAATGAAGTATGATAGAAGTATATCTGAGAAAACTCCTATTTCATCCTCTAATATCGCGACACTTCCATCTTTAAGGCCGCCGCCCAAAGCTTCATCAAGTTCGGGTACTCCAAAGTCGTACATGTCTTTCAACATGACAACCTCCTTATTCGTTGTTAGCTTATAATTTGGGATATATCTAGGAATATCTTTTTAGCATCTACAATTTTAGCTATATTTTTGAGAATTTCAAAGTCAGATATACTTGGTTTCTTTGTATAAAGCATATAAATTGGTTTATTTATTGCAAGAATGGGTTCAAATACTTCTTCATTTATATCATCTTTACTAAGCATACTATAGGGATAAATATTTAAAATGAAGCCATTCGCCAAATTTGAAAGCTTTCTTAAGTCTTGCCCAAAATATTTAAAAACGCCTTCCAACATTTGGGAAATGGGATCTACAATAATCTCTAAAATTACTGGAACTTCCGTTCCTAAACTGTTCATACGATCAGTTAAACTCTTTAATGCATCATATAAGATTTCACTTCGCCACTCTAACCACTTATCATATGTTTCGGATTTTTCCTCCAATAGCCCATAGTGAAAATAAACTGGAAGGTCTTCTCGAGTCCTAAAATCCTTAATACATTCTGTACAAAAACAGTAATTACTCCATGGATATCTAAAAT
>CAYYZD010000135.1:0-4708 GCA_964476035.1 uncultured archaeon | reverse complement strand
ACGTAGACCTACAAGAAGAACACGTTCTCTTTGCAACGATTTAGCAAGGGCAATACCAGGAGCAATAAAAGTCAATAGGGGTAAAATGAGTATAAAGGATGTAGCTGCGAAAACCCTTGAACTAAACGCAAATGCAGCCATAATAATAAGCGTGTACAGAGGAAATCCTGGAAAAATATGGTTTTTGCAGGTCACTGAACATTCATACCACTGGGTTCCACCAGACATGCTTCTAGCCGGTGTAAAACTACAAAGAGAATTCGGATACTTCAAATTACCCACTTTGCGTAAACTTGCTGTAACAGTTTTGGAAGAAGCGGAATACGAATTAAAAGAGTTGGCAAAAGCGCTATCTAATATACTTAAAGTGCCATTAATATGCGTTTCTACCAGCCACAGAGACCTATTGAAGCAGCAGATCAAAGATTTTGATGTGTTGCTCTATGTTAATAGCGACCCACAATTCAAATCTGCTATAAAATTCATTCAAACCATTGACGGAAAAGAAATAGGGCCTCGTATTCGCATTAAAAAAATGTTTTGGCAAATAAAAAGGGTGTTTAAAAATTGAATAACTCCAGCAGCGCAATCTTAGAAGTAACCTTTAAAGAAGAGAAACACGCAAAAATAGCTTTCCAAACAATTTTGCAGGAAGCCACCAGAATGATTAGTTCAAGAAGCCAAAGCTCACTAACCATAGAAAATAATAAATTCAGGGTGGAAGTCCATTCAAGAGATCTTACTTCTCTAAGAGCTGCACTAAATTCGTACCTTAAATGGTTTCTCATAATAAAGGATATTTCCCAAATAATTGATTCAGAAAGAATTAAGGAGGAGGAATAAATGACAGAAGAATTACCCCCACAACTTCAACACCAAATTTTACAACTACAACAAATACAACAACAATTAGAGCTCCTCACCGTTAGAAGAAGGCAACTTGAAGGAGAATTAAAGGAAACAGAAAGAGCTATCTCGGAACTAGAAAAACTAGAACCCAACACCATTGTATACAAATTTATAGGCTCAATTCTGGCACAGGTCAACAAAGACAAGCTTGTAGAGGAGTTAAAAGATAAAAAAGAAACATTAAAAATGCAAATAAAGGTAGTACAAAGACAAGAGGAAAGAACAAGAAATCAGCTAAAAGAACTAAGAGACAAAATTCAACAAGCCCTAGCCAGGCGAGGATCAAAAGTTGCAGGATAAAAGAAAACCATATGACTTAATGCCAGAGGAACTCGAAGAACTATGTAAACTAGCTGAAAGCATTGCAAGAAAATACATATTTACAAAAGTATCTAAGAATGATGTTACAAATTTCGTCACTATCGTAAATATAGAAACAAAGCAAGAACAACTAAATGTAGATGTACAAATAGAACTTGATTTGAAACCTTTTACTAAGTTCAATGCCGATACTCTAACAAACGAAGCTGCAGATAAAGCAATTGAAGCTATAGAAAAAAGGTTGAGGGAACTAACCAGTGAAAATCCAAGCTCTAATAAAATTTCTTAACACTCACTTTCCAAAGAAAATAGCAATAATAGGACATAGGAATGCTGATCCAGATGCAGTTTGTAGCATGTATGCCTTCTCATACATTTTAAAAAAATTGTATGATGATATTGAAATTTCTTTAATTGCTGAAGATATTAACAAAGTCTCCGAGCAAATAATAACAGAATTAAACTTTGATATAGAGTCAAATCTGCCTTTTAAACCTGACATAATAATATTGATTGATGCAAATAACCTAATACAAATAGGAAAAATTAAAGACTCCATACCGAAGAACATTCCGATCATAATTATAGATCACCACATTCCCCATCCTGAAACAAACAAAATATCACGATTCAAAATAATAGATGAAAATGCAACATCTACATCCGAAATAATTTACAAAATTTTTAAAGAGATAAATTTAGAAATAGAGCCGAAAATTGCCTTAAGTTTATTAATGGGCATTCTATATGATACAAGAAGGTTTACCTTAATAAGTAATGAAACTTTCGCTGTTGTAATGGATTTGTTAAGGGCGGGGGCAAACTATGGTAAAGCTCTTGAACTACTAAGAACAACCATGGATAAATCGGAAAAAATAGCACGACTAAAGGCGGCGCAAAGAGCCACACTACATAAAATAGGAGACTGGATAATTGTAACATCTCATGTAAGTACATATGAAGCAAGTGCTTGCAGAGCTTTCATAGACTTAGGGGCTGACGTAGCTTTTGTTGTAGCTGAAAAAGACAATGAAGTGCGAATCAGTGGAAGGGCAGCACAGGAATTCTACGAAAAAACTGGTATAAGTTTAGCAAAAATTATGGAAAAAGTGGGAAAGGTAATTGGCGGTGTAGGTGGGGGTCATGCGACAGCAGCTGGGGCAAATGGGATTAAAAACGGTGAAGAAGGATTAAAAGAAGCATTAAAAATTTTGAAGGAAGAAATAAGTAAGTTGCCTTAGTCTTACTCGTTTTCGAGTAGAAAGTTTAAAATTTTCATTATCACCTTTACATTTGTCGAAAGTTCAAAACAGTGAGCATCGATGTCTCTCATCAAAATAAAGAATTTATCCTTCACCTATGCTAATGCGGAAGAACCAGCAATAAAAAACATAAATTTAACCATAGAAAAGGGCGAATTTATCCTTTTAACAGGCCCAAGTGGCTGTGGAAAAACAACATTATGCAGGTGCTTAAATGGCTTAATCCCACACTTCTACAGTGGTGAAATGCAAGGTGATGTGATAATAGATGGTCTAAACACCAAGGAGCACCCTGTATATGAACTTGCTCAAAAAGTCGGTTTAGTTTTTCAAGACCCAGAAAACCAACTAGTTTCATTAAACGTGGAGAAAGAACTGGCCTTCGCGCCAGAAAATCTCGGTTTACCAAGAAAGGAAATTAGAAAAAGAGTTGAAAAATCCCTTCAACTTTTAAGAATAGAACATCTCAGATATAAAGCTCCATACGAACTTTCAGGTGGCGAACAGCAAAAAGTCGCTATAGCTTCGGTTTTAACGTTAAGACCAAAAGTGCTTGTTTTAGATGAGCCAACTTCGAACTTGGATCCGAAAGGAGCAAAACAGGTCCTGGAAACAATAAAAGAACTAAATGAAGAACTAAAGGTGACAATTATACTTGTGGAACATCGACTAGACTTAATTTTACCTTATACCACCAGGGTAATTCTAATGGACCGAGGAGAAATAGTATCAGATTCTACGCCAGGAAAAGTGTTCTGTTCAAACATCCCAGAGGAAATAGGAGTTGATATACCAGTTTCCATCAAATTATATAACGAACTATCAAAAATGGGTGTGAAATTCAATAAAGTTCCACTTTCCGCAAAAGATGCAGCAGAACTATTAACGGAGGTCTTTAAATGATTGAAACGGTTGACGTATGGTTTACCTACCCCGATGGAACAACAGCTCTTAGGGGTGTATCACTTAGAATCAAAGACGGGGAATCTGTAGCCATAATGGGTGAAAACGGTGCTGGTAAAACAACACTGGTAAAGCATTTCAACGGTTTACTAAAACCAGAAAAAGGAACCGTCCTAGTAGATGGAATTGACACTAGGGATACATCGGTCGCAAATCTTGCCAAAAAAGTGGGTCTTGTATTCCAAAACCCTGACCATCAGCTTTTCTCCTCAACAGTTGAAGAAGAAGTGATGTTCGCCTTAAAAAACCTTGGTTTTTCAAGAGAAGAAATAAGGGACAGAGTGAATTGGGTATTAAAATTTTTAGACTTAGAAAAGTATAGGGAAAGATCACCTTTGTCCTTGAGTGGCGGTGAACGGAAAAGAGTAGCTTTAGCATCGGTTTTATGTGTTAAACCAAAAATACTTATTTTAGATGAGCCAACCATTGGTCAAGATGCAAAACAGAAAAGAAAACTGGGAAATCTTCTCAAAAAATATCAAAAAGAAGGAAACACTGTAATCGTAGTGACACATGACGTAGAATTTGCCTCAAAATACTTCAAAAGAATCATAGTAATGGCAGGAGGCAAGATAATAGCAGATGGACCTCCAAACAAAGTACTTACAAGCCTAACCATATTGGAGGAATCATCTCTTTCTCCTCCTCAAGTAACTGTTCTGTCGTACGAAATTGCAAAGAAAGTTAACGCCTTTCCAAGGGATATCGTTTTCTTCGATGAACTACTACAAGAAATCATCGCAAGACTTAGGAGGTAGCTTAATTGTCCTATACAATGTTTAGTGCGTTTGAATTCAAACGAAAAGACACATATATCCATAGACTAGATCCTCGAACCAAAATGTTCATGGTAATAGTTTTCATGGTTATAGCTCTGCTCTTTAACAATATAATCCCTTTACTAATCACTTTTATTGTTACTTTAATACCTATATCGCTTGCAAAATCAGTAAAAGAATGGTTAAACAGTTTGAAAGGAACCACAATTCTATTAGTTTTTATCTTAGTAATCAACAGCTTTGTGAGAGATCTTAACTTTGCAATTGCCATGGTACTTCGCCTAATGGTATTAATTACAGCTTTCTCAGCTTTCTTTCTAACAACCCACCCCGATGATTTGGCTCAAGCCCTAATACAAATGAAGGTCCCCTTCGATTTCGCATTTGCTTTATCTATGGCAACAAGATATGTACCAACTCTAGCAAGAGAAGCTCAAACAATAATGGACGCTCAAATGTCCAGAGGATTAGAAC
>CAYYZD010000134.1:0-4761 GCA_964476035.1 uncultured archaeon | reverse complement strand
ACGCCAATTAAATGGGAGGTTTTAGGGTGAAGCATGTATTATCCAAAAAGAAACTTTTCCTGTTGATTTTGACTATTTCAATAATTATTTCGACAGTCATTGTTGTAGCTTGGCAATCTAACTGGTTTAAGGCCGCAGACATTAAAGGTACAATTGCCGCTGGTGAAACAGAGGTTCTAGCATGTACAATAGACTTTGGAACCCTAAATTCTTCATCCGAATTTACCTTTACAAACACTTCGCAAATAACAGTTGTAGAAGAAAACCTTACCGTGACCGCCTTTTTCCTTTGGCAAGCCTCAAGAGCAAATAAACAATATCTCCAAGCACGTTTCGCAAGCCTCTACATAAACATCACCATTGTTAATCAAACACAAAAAATACCCGTCGTACAAAACGGCGTTGCATACAACGGTTGGAGCCTACACACATATGGAAGCACACCCACAGACTTCGAACTATGGAAATATAATGGATGGCAACCAGTAGTAATACCTCGAGGAACACATGAAATAATAATTGTAGTTTACGGCAAAACAGCCCTAACAACCACCCCACTAAGCGTAGATATAGCAATCTACATCGAACTCACACCATAACATAAACTCAAAAGAATGGTCTTCAATGCTGAACTTTATACTAAATTTATTAAAAATCTAATAGAGGTTTAAACATTTGTTCAGATATTTCTTTATCTACTGCAAAACTAATAACGTTTTTACTAAGTTTTGAAAGTAGATCTAAATCTTCAGAGAAAAAGTTCTTTATTTCCTCTTGAACAATTTCCTTGCCATTTAATAAATATTCATAAAAAATAAAATCTAAAAACCTTGGGATTTCTCTCGCAGTTTTAGGCTTATCCATTAGGCTTTCAACTACTTCGATTAAACTATAAGTATATTCGGGTGGCTCTATATTTAACTGTGTTCTTTCGATAGGAATTCTTTCCCCAGTGTATTCCCTAATTATCGTCGCAGCAACGGAGTAGGCCGTTATGAGCATGAAGTCTATCCGTATAGCCAAATTTCGTCTATAAATTATCATAAGGGTTTGACAGCGGACAGAATCGAGATTACAGCGGCTTCCGATCATAAGGTGATTAAATGGATACCTAAAGGTGACGGTAAGCCAGCGACTCGAATTATTCAGGGCATGATAGCGAGTTCAGCGCGCGCGAAACCAGCAGCACCCGTAACGCAGCAACCAACCCCTCCGCCACCAAGCCAACCAGTACAGCAAGTCTCAGTAGTAGTACCGGTCGTAACCCCACAGCAACCACAGCAGCAGCAACCACAAATAACAATAACAAGATGCCCAAACTGCGGAGCCTCACTCCAATAACTAATACGCGCGAAAGCAACCGATATGTTAACCAATAAAATAGATGAAAAAATAAGCAGAACATTTGCCGCGCTATACCCGAAACTACTCTTTTAAACAGTATATAACCCCATAAAAAGAGAAGTTAAAATATGAAATTACACTCTAGCTAGACTAATCGATGAATTTAATTACGTTGGAAGATACGCAAAAAATTAGAAGAATTCATAACACTGAAAAATCTATTTCTTAACTCTTGCTTATCCTCTAGAAACGATATCAAAGATTCGTAGAAATATTTTGTGTTGATGTTAGTCGAAAGAAAATTTAATATATTTCTTCATGAAAATGTGTAGTGAGGGAAATTTTAATTTAAAACAGTGTAAGGGAAAGGGAGTTTAATGCAAAGTTCTGCAAGTCCTTTAAATTTTAACAGACAAAAATTTAATAATTTTTTAGAATTATATATTTGTTGTAATACGCCTCATAAACATGATTCAGGAATGTCTTCAAAGAAAGTGAAGAAAAATGATTGATAATACTTTTAAAATTGCATAAAGGCTCTAAAGCGATTGGTGGTTGACCAAGTTGATTGACGGTTGTAAATTTTTCTGTATGTGTGGAAATGTAAACCTGAATAATCTTCCTGTTCTTGACAAGATTCTTAAATTTATAAACGAAAAAAGGGAAAAAAGGAAGGGAGTAAAAGAAATATTATATAAAATATCGCCTTCATATTCTGTTAAGTTTTACGTTAACTCTATGGAAGGCGAAGTAAGCATTAGAATAATTCCGTCAGCCTCAAAAATTTCAAAAGAATTAAATGAACTATCTAAGAAAAGTTTGCCAAGTAAAGTAAGGGAAGAAGTAAACAGATTTAAAAGTTTTCTTATGGCATCATTAGAAGATATGAAAGGAAAAGATGCTTTAAGATTCTTCTTTAGGCTTAGTATTCCCCTCTGGGAAGAAAAGAAAATCATTAACTTAGATACTTTCAAAAAATCTTAAACGATAAAAAAGTTTTAGAAATATTTGATGTTCTTGAAAAAGAAAATTTTGAAACAACGTCCGGTATGGTCTGTGCTCGCTACGAATTCGATTGGAAGAAAATTAACCTGGCAGATGTTTTCCCTCTTCCAATAGAGCTCCCCTTACCTTTAGAGATCTCTTCTAAGCTCGGAAAATCAAGAATAAATGGCCTTTCCATAGATTTTGATGATTCGCCGCTAGGCGTTGAAAATATTAAAATAGAAAGAATTGAGATAAACGAAAAGGAAAAATTAGTAGTAACCATTGGAGTTTCATATAATTTTGTGATATCTCGAGAAGTACTAAATAAAGCTTTTAAAAATGCAAACGAAATAATAAATTTAATTGTAAGGGAGGTAAAATAATGACTTTAAGCAAATTTTTTAGAGAAGAATTAGAAACACAGTTATTTGCTTGTGCTTTCAGCTACCCATATTATGGTTTGTTACGAACTGAGCAACGACAGTCTTTAATGATAGATAACGTCTCAAAAAGAATAACTGAAGAGAATTTCAAAACTATCTACAAAGATTTGTTTAGTCTCCTATTTAAAGAACTGATAAACAAAATTTGGGTGAATTTAATTTCACACATAGACCGTAAAATAGTAAATATGGATAATACTGTAAAAGATTTCCTAAGAAGACACCAAAAAGTTAGTTTAGCCATTTTTAATGCACTGAATAAAATTAGCGAACATTTAATGGGAAGACAATATAATGTTTGTATTTCGGTTATAACCGATGAAGAAGTCGCTAATTGGGAAGTCCTCGAAATATGTGTTAAAATAAAATCCGACGATTACAGGGAAGTTCAACGTTTATGGAAACGCATAGCTACAGAAGTTTATAAGAATATTAGCGACGAAATCATTCATAAAGTAATGATTACGTTTGAAAGAAGCTAAAAGGATGATTAGTCTTGTTCAATCCACAATACTTCATTAAACTATCAAAAGAACTGCTAGAATACGAAGCCCACTATAGGGAGGCTCTTATCAGAACCATTATAAGTAGAGCGTATTATTCCTCTTTTCTCTCTGCTAGAGAGGAACTTAAAAATCAATTGAAAAACACCGCACTAGAAGTGTTATACGAAGAAATATCCGAGGAACCAGAAATTCACCAAGCAGTTTATGACATACTCAAGACTTTAGACCCAGTTAACGCAGATCTTTTAGGAAAACTTAGAAAGAAAAGAAATCAAGCCGATTATAATCTACAAATACCCAAGTCATTAAAAGAAGCAGAAGACTGCATTATGGACGCCGAAATGTCTCAAGAACAACTTTCATCTATTGTCCAAAAAATTTCTCCAGAGAAAATTCTTGAAATAGAAGAAAAAATCCGCCCCATAGTAAGAAGCGTTTTGGAACGGAAAACAAAAACAAGTCGGCAAGGAACCAAGCCACCTTCAACACCATACATCTGAATGCTCTAATAAAATGAAAAATTCCTTTGAAGGCAACATTTAAAAGTATAGATTTGCTCGAATGTAAAACGATCTGATTAGATTTGGGAGGTGCCGAATTACGAATACTTCTAAAAAATATGTTGTTAACATAGACTTCCCAACTGCAAAATCGGAAGGTGGTCATAAAATTCATTTAAACCCGTACTTTGAAGAATTAAGCTCATCCACAAAGAAACAAATCATGAGACATTATGATCCTATGCGACCTAAAGTTCCAAGAGATGGAGGACCCATATTTTTGAGTAAAGAGGAAGCCAAAGACTGTATAAACCAAAAAAGGACATTACAATGGCAAACCAAAAAAGCTTCTATATTCAGAGAATGTAAAAAATGCAAAAAACTTCCAGAATGGGACATCTAACATAATAAATAAAACCCACATTTATTTTTCCTACAGTACCAAAATGAAAAATGAACCAGAGGAAGTTTTAAACAATTTAATAAAAATGAAAAATTTTAGCAGAATCCAAGCAATTAAATATCTCCAAGAAGAAATAAAAAGATTTGCAGCATGAATAAATCTATAACAAAAGTTATTGACGAATACAATTGGCTAAAGGCTCACGGAAAACTGTAAACATCCCCATCTACAATCACATGGCAAAATACTATCAGAATAGTTCAAACCTTCTATGCTATTTCTGGTGGAGGTCAACGCGTTATTCTTCCGGCTAATAAGTCTTCATGAAATTTAAGCCACGAAACCAATCGAGTTTTATCTTTCAGTTGCAGGGACTGCCTTTTTCATCTTTTCTGCTTCTTTCTCAGCTATCTGTAAGGATACCTCATTTATTATTTCATCCATCTTCTTCACCAAAGGATGCTCCTTGTTTATTCTGTAAAGTGTTGCTCTGCCTATTTTTCTAGTAGGCTTTACTATTCCAAGATCCTCCAAGTCTTTGAAGTACTTGTAGAACGTTTGCTTGCTCATCCCAAGCT
>CAYYZD010000133.1:0-4781 GCA_964476035.1 uncultured archaeon | reverse complement strand
TTCAATAATTGAATCTGACGCTTCAGCTATGAAATGTAAATATGCATTCAAGTATCTGGGCTATGAAAAACTTGCGAAGAAGTATGACGTGAATCTAGTGAATCTTACTGAAGTTGAATCTGAACCCATTCAAGTGAGAGTTAAAGATGAAGTTTTCAATTTTTCAGTTCCTAAAATAATTAAGGACGCTGACTTGCGCGTGAACGCCCCAAAAATGAAGTATATGACTTTCACGAAAATTTCGTGCGCTTTGAAAAACATTTTCGGCTGCAATCCCTACCCGAAAAAGTTCGGGTATCATCCTAGGATAAATAAGGTTATTGTTGCACTAAACAAAGTTATGCCGTTCGATTTACACATTCTTGATGGTTTAATTGTTTACGGCTCAAAAACCTTAAAGTTAGGTCTTATAATGGCAAGTCAGGATCCAGTGGCAATGGATGCAACTGCTGCAACAATTATGAGCGTGAATCCAAAATTAGTTGATCATATAATGCTTGCAGAGAAAGAAGGCCTAGGGAAATCATCCTTTAATGTTAGAGGGGGCGATTTAAACTATTTTAGGGTGAGGTATCCGAAGATGAGGTTATCCCAGAAAATGGTGGCTTTTGGGTATAAAGTAGTTTGCGCGTTGGGGCTGGATAGACGTTTAATCTGACAATCGCGTGGTAATATGACAAAGAAAATTAATTTAGGCATAATCGGTCTTGGTTTTATAGGAAAAGTTCATCTTAGGAACTGTCTAAATATAAAGTCTGTCAGAGTCGCGGCAGTAGCAGATATCTCGAAAAAAGCCTTAAAATTTGCTCAAAAACTTGGAGTTAAGCAATTATTCACGGATTATCACAAACTTTTAGATCAACCCGACATAGACGCTGTGATAATTTCACTTCCAACTCATCTTCATGCACCATGTGCAATAAGCGCTGCAGAAAAAGGAAAACATATTTTTCTGGAGAAACCGCTTGCAAGAAATCCAAAAGAGGGAAAAAAGATAATTTCTGCGGCTAGAAAGCATGATGTAAAATTGATGGTTGGCTATCCGTTTAGATTTCATCCAGGTTTTGAAAAGCTTGAAAGAAAAATAGAAAGCGGCACATTGGGAGAAATACAGATGGCGCACGCAGTCAACATCGGAGCCGGGCCTTTCTTCCATAGAGCAGAAAGCGTCATTCCCCGTCCGGTTCCTGATTGGTGGTTTAACAAAAAGTTGAGTGGAGGAGGAGCGCTATTAGACCTTGGAAGTCACATGATAAATTTGACGCGCTGGTACTTTGGCGAAATCAAAAGCATCAGAGCCTATCTTGGATATCGATTTAATTTTGATTTTGAAGACCATGCAGTTTGTATCGTTAATTTTGAGCTCGGAACAACTGTGGTAATTAATGTAGGCTGGTTTTCCCAAAAAGCTGCGGTTGGCATTGAGCTTTTCGGAAGTATGGCCCATGATTACTATTATCAGCCATCACAAAGCAGGGTCATAACTGCCCTTCAGCTTATTTTAGGAAGAACACCAAGATTCTTCATACCTTATGCTAGAGAAATATTAGCCTTTACTAAATGTATAATTGAGAACGAACAGCCTTTAACCTCGGGTACAGATGCGCTTAAAGATTTAGAAATAATTGCTCAAGCGTATAGAACCCATGCGCACTTATCAAAAAGTTAATTTTCATAATATACTCTAGAAGGGTAAAGATTTGACAAATTCAAGTAGCAATCTTTCATCTGGTATGATCAAAGATAAGCTCTCTCTCGCCGACCCTTGGTATCAACTTGTACTTAAAATGCTACATTCGATCTTTAATAGCTCTAAAAGACAAGTACTCATTGAAGTTGGCTGCGGAGTTGGAGGCTTTCTTGTAAACATTTCGAGGAGTTACAAAGAAGTCGTCGGGCTTGATATATCGTCAAAAGCAGTTTATACAGCTAGAGATCTGGTTAAGCGATCTGGTTTTCAAGAGAAAGTACATTTAGTAATTGGAGATGCTCAATTCCTTCCCTTTAAAGAGCAAAGTGGCGATATTGTAGTGTGTTCTGAAACCTTGGAACATATCCCGGATTATGAAAAAGCTTTTGGTGAATTGATCCGAATCACGAAAAATTCAGGATATTTATGTTTAACTGTCCCAAATTTCTTGAGCACAGCATTTTTTGAGAATTTAATTTTGTTTCTTATAGGACAACCAAGTTATGTTAAATCTCACGTTTGTGTTGAGAAAGAGCATGTTTTTCATATATTTAAACTTAAAAAACTTCTTAATCAGCAAAATGTAAAGGTTGTTGATATACGGAGCACAGACTTTCTACACCTTCCAC
The DNA here is from genome assembly GCA_964476035.1 of uncultured archaeon. GTDB lineage: Archaea > Asgardarchaeota > Baldrarchaeia > Baldrarchaeales > DXJG01 > DXJG01. Next base: position 2,462 of record CAYYZD010000133.1, on the reverse strand, counting down.
CTAGAGTAAGAAAAGTTCTCAAAATGGATAGAATTCTCAGAATAATCTCAAATAAGCTTGAGAATTTTCTAGATAACCACTTTTCTTTGTTAAGGCTGGCAGGGGCGAATATTGGAGTTTTAATAAAGAAAAATGTTTCATTGGAAACCTAACCAGAGCGGTGACTAAAAAAGTGAAACCAAAAGTCAAAGTTACCATTGGCCTATGTATTAAAAATTGCGAAGCTACAATAAAAGAGGCGTTAGACAGCATTAAAAATCAAGACTACCCTCATGAGCTTATAGAAGTAATTGTTGTAGATGGATATAGCACCGACAAAACAATACAGATAGTGAAAGAGACCCTATGCCGTTCCGATATCAAAACGAAAATATTTTTTGAGAATAAGGGACTGGGATTCGCAAGACAGATTGTTGTTGATAATGCAACTGGTGACTACATTATCTGGGTTGACGGTGATATGATACTCGCTAAAGACCATGTGAGTAAGCAAGTTGAGTTTATGGAGGAGAATCCGAAGGTAGGCATTGCTGGAGGGAAATTTCAAAGCTACCCGGGAGAAAACTGGGTTGCAGCGTTAGAAAGTATAGAATGGATAGTTTCAGATTACATGCATGGAAATAAAGCAAGTAGGAGACCTATTCTCCATAGGGCGGGAGGATCAATCTATCGAGTTGAAGCAATCAAGCAGATAGGTGGTTTCGATATTCGCATAAAAGGGGCTCTTGAAGATTTAGATGCTGAATATAGAATGGGCGATGCTGGTTGGTTAATTTATTTCATTACAGATGCGATATTTTACGACAAACGTAAAGAGACATTGAAAGACATCTGGGTCGAGAATTTTTGGTACGGTTACGGCGGACATTATTTTATGCATAAGCACAAAAGGCCTGTACAAGTTTCAGCTATCTTGCAAGAATTCAGGCGAACTGCTATTGCATATAAGTTAATGCGCCGAAAAATGGTGTTTTTGCTCTTATTCCAATATTTCTTCAAGAAAATTGCATGGTTTTTTGGATTTTTAAGGGCACATCTAGATGGATATGGACATAACATTACTAATTAGGTGTTTGATTCAGTTATGCTACCGAAAGTAACTATAGGAATTTGTGTACGAAATTGCGCTGCTACTATCAGTGAAGCTATTAAAAGCGTTATTGCCCAAGATTATCCTCACGAACTCATAGAAGTAATATTTGTTGATGATGGGAGCGAAGATGAAACACTTTCAGTTATCAACAGTTTTATTCCAAAAATGGATATGAAAGTGAAAGTTTTTCACCATAAATGGAAAGGACTAGGCGCCTCTAGGAATGTAGTAGTCAACAATGCGGAAGGAAAATATATTATCTGGGTTGATGGTGATATGATTCTGCCATCTGATCACGTAAGAAAGCAAGTGGAATTTATGGAGGAAAATCCTAAGGTTGGTATTGCTAAGGCAAGATACGGTAGAGCAGATGAAGAAAACATAGTTGAAGTTTTAGAAAATATTCCTTTTATGATATGCGATTTAAGAGATGAACCGTTAGACTCAAAGTTGCCGGGAACAGGTGGGGCAATTTATCGTGTTAAAGCTATTCGTCAAGTAAAAGGATTTGATGAAAAACTCAGAGGAACAGGAGAAGATCAAGATATAGCTTTTAGAATTAGAAAAGCTGGATGGCTTATCAAACGGAGCCCGGCTACTTTTTATGAAAGACGTGCCCAAACTTGGCGTGAAGTTTGGAAAAAATGGGTTTGGTATGGCCGTGGCGATTACTATCTCTATTGTAAAAATAGAAATATTTTTTCATTATTTAGAATGAATCCTCTAGCTGGATTCGTAAAGGGCGTTCTGCAAGTTGCTGATGCATACAAATTAGTACAGCGTAGGTTTGTGTTCTTACTACCTTTTCACTTTGTATTTGAAATGATGGCATGGTGTTTAGGATTTACGAAAAGTCATTTGGAAAGTTAATGCTATTTAAAACAAAGTTTTTACGTCGGTGTTGTAAATGTTAATGTCTCACTGGATGCTATTCCTGACGATCCTTCACTTTGAACGCGGAAGTAGTATTTTGTTCCAGGGGTTAGATTGTTTAACGTAACGGAATGCATTATGACATTTGTCATGTTTATAATTATTATACACTCATTGCGTGTTATATTCCAATAATGAAAACCTCCATAAATTTCCCAGGAAGCATTGAAGAGTGGATTTGTCCCGTATTCAACTATGGTTGTTGCTGGCATGTCCGTAGTCCACGTTATTGTCGCAGCTGTTTGATTATTCATTTCTACTTGAATGCTGTTTATAGAGAATACGGAAGGCATACTTACAACCGAGAGATAATCGCGAATATCCGGGTTCGGTTCATCGGTTCCCGGGCCACCATACCTCCAGATTATCCATCCGTCAAGCCCTCTGCTTCTAACATATTCTACTTCAGCCTTGAACTGGTCGGGAGTGAGGTCTT
>CAYYZD010000132.1:0-4786 GCA_964476035.1 uncultured archaeon | reverse complement strand
AAAAAAGCTTTGACAAAATAAAGGAAGAGGTTCTTTCTGAAGTTAGGAAGATGTTTCAACAAAACCCCTCTGTAAAGGAATTTGTTGTTGCAGAAGAAGAAATAAAAAAGAGAATTTCCGAAAACCCCAACATTTCTTTTATGCTTAGTGTCCATTTGGGTTTTTTGGAAAAGTTAACATATTTAAACATATTTTCAGAAGATACCGTTTCTCTTTGGAGATCGAGAGGCATTGATCTAGAGAAAAAGCTTTTTGAGTTTTGCTCAGAGCTTGAAAAATATGGAATTGTTACCATAAACGAAAACAAGAAGGGACTGAAGTATGTTGTTGTTGAAAAGAGGGATGTTGAAGAAATAGTAGAAAAAATGGATGTTGAAAGGCTTAAGGAAATGATGGAGTTTTTTGAAACTTTGCTGAGGAACAAAGAGGATGTTTATTTTGATTGGAACAAATTTATAACAAAGGCTGTTATAAAGGTTAGAAAAAGGGGAGGAAAATATGAAATGATTTTGGAAGGCGGGAAAACGATAAGAGTGGATAAAACCCCTTCCGGGTTTTACAAGTCTCTTAAGGAAAACCATATCTATCTTAACATAAGCACTGAAGAAGCCAGCAGAATGCTTGAATATATTGAGTATTTGAGCGTGAAAGAAAGTGAAGATGAAATGAAAGAGTTTTTGACATACTGGGTGAATGAAATAAGGTTGTTTAAGAGAGTTAACACCCTAGCAAAAATAAAAGAAAATCCGGTGGGGTATTTGTTTTTAGCAAAAAACAAAGTTTACATACCAGCAGAAGTTGAAAAAAGCTTGAAGAGGTCTATGGGTATAACATCGAAAATTTCCTCGTTTTTTGAAAAGGCTGGAATAAACCAAATAGATACCATCAGTGTTTTAGGAACTTATGTTAGAATTTTTGAAAGAAGTTCGCTTGAAAGATTCATTAGGAGGTTTTATCCAGACTTTTCTTTCGATTCTATGCCAGTAGTTGAAGAAAAAGAAGTTGTTGAAGAATATGTGCCAGACGCCATAGAAGCGGAGGTTGCAGAGCTTGGTAAAGCTAATAGCGATTAGCGGTGTTGCAGGTTCGAGAAAAACGCAAACTAGTATTGAGTTAGCTGAAGAAATGAAGGATTATGAGTGGGTTGCTTTTACGTTCACCAACGAAATGGCTAACAGCCTAATGAAAAGAACAAACATCAAATCCATGACCTTTCACTCCATGTGCTACAGGCTAATAAAGCCGCAAGAATCTATATTGGAAGAGTGGATGCTAAGGCATTTTTATTCTAAATTTGGCTTAAGATACATTCCTATGAAGCTTTTGGACAACCCTCTGGATTTGCCAGAAGGCAACAGAATACATTTTATAAGAAGAGCCTTGCTAAACACTTTTATCAAAGAAATAAGGGATGTGAAGGCAAACTCGGTTCTTGAAGAAATAATTAAAAGAAAAAGGCAAATATGGTTGCCTTATAGTGAGGAAAGAATATTGAAAATTATTGTCGAATATGAAAATTGGAAAGAGAAAAACATGCTAATTGATTTTGACGATCTGCTTTTAAGAGTGATAGAAGAAAAGCCCTATCCCTGGTTCAACGCTGTTGTTTGGGACGAAAACCAAGACGCCTCTCCCCTCCAGATAAAAGCCTTCTTAACAATATCAAAGCGCATAGAAATTTCCATCCACAACGGAGACCCAGCGCAAACAATATACGATGATTTGCTTTTTTCAAACCCAAAATACTTTTTAAAAATTTTTGACATAGCAAAAAAGAAAATTTTTTTGAAATACACTTACAGAATACCAAAAAACATAGTTCCAGTTGTTAATAGGTGGTTTAGGCGAATAAAAAACAGAAACATAGAGGCAGTTTATTCAAAAAAGGAGGGGGGAATTGTTAAAAAAACAAACATAACCCAGCTCTTTAGGTTTTTAAAAAGCATGCTAAAAATACCAAACATAGATTTTGAGTTTAAAGGGCATGAGAAAAGAAAATTTCCAGCAATTATAACATATTCGAACTCTCAAATAAGAAGAGTTTCAGAAGAGCTCATTTTTTCCGGCATTCCTTACAAAGTTAGGGCCGGCTTAAGCCATCCAGACTGGACGATAGACATGCTAGGCTTCAGAAATTTCCTATGGTACTACAAAAACAAAATCTTCAACCAAAGGTTTTACTTTTATCTCAAATATTTGTCTAAATTCAACCCAACGGTTTATACAAAAATATACTCGGTGATCCACACTCTAAAGTTTTTCACATCAGAAAAGTTAAACCTTTCATGGGAGGACATACTAAACACCAGTACATTAAGCTTTAGAAAAAAGCAGATGGTAAAAAATTCTGTCGAAAAAATTCCGTTTGAAATCACAAATATGGTTTTTTTAACGACAATTCATTCTGCTAAAGGTTTAACCTTCGATGTTGTCATTCCATACGATGTTCCCCCTTCTCAAGTCTTTGAAAATAAGGATTTTATGTATCGCCTTAAGTATGTTATGTATAGTAGGGTAAGCAATGCGCTTATAGTACCATTATAGCCGTTTACATAGTTTACATAGTTTACATAAATTACATAGTTTACATAGTTTACATACACCAAAAATTAAAAATTTTTTTCTGTATATAATGTATAATTTACCTCAAAGTTGGAGATAAATCAATAGTCAAAGCAGCTAACCTTCTTATCTATTCTGCACCTGCAGTCCCAGCCCAGCAGCTTGCAGTAATCGTCCCCAACGCCAAAATTGTAATAAGGAACAACGTCGTCTGTCATGGGCTCAATATACATAACCCCCCTATCCGTCAGTGCGGCAACACCGGTATGCCCAACTTCTTCTCCATCGCACGTGAGGTAAAATTCGACTATGCACGAAAAAAACCCAGCCTTTTTAAGCCGAGAAACCAGCATGCTCGCATAATCAACGCATGTAAATTCCGGATATTCATACTCATTTTCCTCCGTGTCGTCTTCATCCAAAAACTCCAAAAGCTCATCATACTTAATCTTTTTTCTGATCCCAAGCTCAGCAATCCTCTCTTCAAAGCTTTTGTTCATCTCATAAATCCTCTCTTCCAGCTCATAAACCTTGAGAGTGTTGTTGTAAACAGCATCGCTAAGGTTTACCAAAGCACCCAAAGAATCCATAGTTGCGTTGTAAAGAAGCTCGATAGAATAAGAATTTTCTTCCACGCTTTCAACCAGCCCAAAAACCACCAAAGTAATAAAGAACATCCAAGCAGCCATCAAACCAACAGCAATTGTTGTTTTACAAACTTTCATAAATTATAATTTATACAAAAAAATTTAAATGTTATAGGCTAAAGCAATACATATTGCTTTTATAAATTTTGCACAGCTTTCCATTCCAATAAACCACAGAATATCCTTTATGCCCATAAGCGTTCACATAATATTTTTCCGAGCTTTCCTCCTCAAAATCGGTCACCCATAGCGCAATGTCCTGATAGCAGTACGCTTTTCCGTTTATAACTGGGCAGTCCGTTTCAAACAAATGAGACCAATGCACATATGGACAGTTAGAAATTTGCGTTAGTGTGTCTGTCGAGGGGTCATACTTGTATTGGAAGCAAGGAACAGCGCCAAAGTATATATACCCGTTATACACAGCAGCCCCAATTCTTATAGTATATCCCAAATCATAAAACTGAACAGTTTTTACAGCAGTAAATGAGTTTGCAGAAGGGTCGTACTTCCAAACATAATTATATCTTTCCTTAACTCCTACCCATGCCCCAGATTCGTTATATCCCCAATCCTGGCCCCCAAGGCAGTATATGTAGCCATCGTAAGGAACGCACGTCATTAGAGAAATGTTAACTGGCAGCTCCTTATAAACAACGCTATTGCTGCTTGGATCGTACACCAAAACCTTATTGTGGGTTGCATCCCACGTTCCTCCGCCTAAGCAATAAATTTTCCCTCCAACTGCAGCGCAGCTAGTTCCCAAAAAAGGATACTCCAAAACTTTCTTCATTGTCCACTGCCCATCATAAACCCAAATTTGTCTGCAGCACTCTCCTTCGCACGTATAAGGCCAGCTCCCGCTAGGCACCCCTATGCAGTATATCTTCCCCCCATAGCTAATGCAGTCCGAAAAGTAGTTTGAAAACGGAAGGCTGTATGAGGAAGCGTGTATGTCGTAAAGATAAAGGCTCTCAGCGGTGGCAGAAAACGCAATAATTGCAAGAGCCATACTAAGCAGTAAAGTAACAAAGTCGGCCCTCATTCTAAAAGCAAAAAGCGCAATGGACGATATAATAGCAATAACAAGAATGTTGGAAAAGTGGTAATATCTAGGCTTTTGGTAAGGAGGCTCTTCACTTCCCAAGCTGGTTGGATCTTGCGCTAAAACACCGGGAACTAGTAAAATAAAAAATAATGAAAACGCTAAAAGCTTTTTCATAATTTTATTATTCCATGCTGCTTTAAAATAGTATATTTATAAAAATTTTAACTACTTTATGCCTTTGATTCACTCTGCTATACCATATCCAAGCCTCATTATCCAATCTTCTTCTTTATTCTTCTTTTCATAAAACCCAAGAGTTATTGTGTAATGGTTTTCGCCATCTTTTCTCCACGCTATTATATCAGCCTTATATCCATACTTCCTAATTATGTCTTCAACTTCCCTAAGCACTTTATCAACATTTTTCAACCTACCACCCCCCCAAACTCATCTTCCTTATAAAACCTAAACTCTACATTACCTAAACTACTTCCCCAATTCAGCCTTTTCTTTGCGATTTCCACGTATT
>CAYYZD010000131.1:0-4792 GCA_964476035.1 uncultured archaeon | reverse complement strand
CAAGAAAATCGTAAATTTAGATTTTATTTTACTGAGTAAATCTTCTTACCCTTTTCCCACCTATAAACTATTCTTCCTTTCTTTTCCAAGTCTTTCAAATATGCTTTAACAACATTTAACAACCATAGCAATCTATATCGATCTTGTTCATTATACAACGCTAATGCCAATTCTTCTACTGTTCTCGGTTTTTCTTGGAGAAGTCTAACTATTTCCTCTTCCCTCGACAGTTTTCTCCGAATTAACTCCTTTATCCTCTTTTTAGGATCATAAATTACTGGACCATGTGCCGGTAAAATCAATTTTAACTTCATTTTCAAAAGTTTTTTAAGAGAATCTATGTAGACGGCAACATCGCCGCAAGGTAAGCCTATCCACGTGGCTCCTTCGCCTACTACAACGTCTCCACTGAACAGCACTTCCTTTTCCTCTAAATACAGACTTATGTGACATGGTGTATGACCAGGGGTGTGAATAACTCTTAACGAATATTCTCCAACCTTTATCTCATCATTTTCGTTCAGTACAACGTCTACATTTATTGGTTCTGCTTTACAAAGGCCTTGAAGAAAAAGCTTAATGAAAGAAGAGACATTATTTTCAAACCCATAGTAATTAATTGCTAATTTCTTTAAATCCGAGAGGACCGGAACAGCCAATTTATGCGCTGCAACACTAACATTTAACTCTCTTTTTAGTACGGCAGCACCAGCAAAATGGTCTGGATGCGCGTGAGTAACAACTACCTTCTCTAACTCACGGCTCCCGGTTATTCGCTTAATCTCATGTAAAAGTTTTCCCGTAGATTCTTGAAAACCGTATCCAGCATCTATCAAAACAGGTTCATCATAATTTATAAGGTATACGTTAATATTTGGTAAAAACATTTTTCCTGGTAGCTCTATTAAATAAACAGAATCCATTAGAAGCACGGTTAACCCCACAAACACAATGGATATGCTAGAATCGCTTAAATCGTTAGATGTAAATAAAATGTTAACTCTTAGGTAAGAAAGAAATTGTGGTTAAGTTTGTGCCGTTTATCCTATTGGTAGAACCCCTGTGGCAAACGCGAATTTCATTAAGACTGGTATTTCATGTGCTGAACCAATGATTAACAATTTTCCTTCTTTTAACAATTCACTCCACTTCTTTTTACCTGTTGCCATGGCGCTCCAGCTTTCAATATCTGTTCTAATTACCAAATCAGGTGCTGGATATTCTCCTTCTTCAAATCTAACTTCCTCCGGTGTAAACACGATGTAAAATTTCTTTTCTCCAAAGTCAAAGGCAAATATTTTCCCATAATATCCCTTAAGCCACTCCTGTACCATTTTCTTAGCAGTTTCCTTCGTGTTTAACGCCTCTACAAATTTTTTCATTTGTTCAATTAATTTTTCTATGCTTGCCATCTTAACCCTCCTCCGAAACTTATTTTTCACACCATTCTTTTATTGCTTGGAGCGCCGCTTTTCTAATGGTTGTAGCTGTAACTTTACCGAACTTTTCAGCTACTTTTGCTTCAAATTTTTCCCTCAGTTCTGGTGATAAAACTACGAATATGCGCATGTTGTTTTCTTCAAGAAACCACTTTGCAATGCTACCCATAAACGCGAACTCTTTACTTGTTAACCACTTTGGCAAATCTTCCTTCGTTATTACGGATTTTCCAAGAAACTCACTCATTTACATCCCTCCTCCATTTACTCCCAATAATCTTGTTCTAATACAGATTTAGAAAATATTCCAACCTTCTTCTCAACTTCCTTTAAGCCGTCCTTAGTCTTCTCAAATATCTTAAAGCCCATAGGGAAGTCCAAGGCAAATCTTTGAACACCATATTTAACTCTGCCAACCGTTAAATCTCCCCCACCTTTAGCCCAAGACTCCAAAACCAACTTGCAGAACTCGCTGAGACTTAGCCCCATTTTCTTGGCCCAGTTTTCCAGTTTGTTCTTAACTTCCGGATCAAGTTCAAACGAGACAGACATAGCCGAACACCTCTATTTCTTCCTTTTTCTTAAAGCTTCTCTAACGTATGGTCTACCCCAGTACTCCTCAAATGTAACAGCCTCAAGCGGATATCTCGCTGGGCCAAGTTCCCTCTCCCTCTTAGGCCAACCAATACAGAAAGCTGTTATCGGCCTCCAGTTTCTTGGTATCCCGAAGAACCTAGCAACCATTTCTCTTCTACGTTCATCTCCAATACAAACGAAACTGTCCCATCCTGCTCCTAAGCCCAAAGCCGTGCAGGCAAGCCACATGTTTTGCATAGACATAGCAAAAGCCATGTCAGTAATTTCTTTGATTGATGCTGGTACATAAGGGATGTCATACCATTGGTCACTTGTGCATGCAAGTATAACAACATCTGCCTCTTCGGGATATCTGAAAAGTCTCCCATCAAACATACGCTCAACAACATCGACTCTAGCCTCTTTGCCTATATACCATAGCCTATCTGAGGGCATTTCATATTTCGCCATACCAAATGCCATTGAACTGGTTTCCTGAGCCATATCAGCGAGAAAACGTTTGCTTTCTTCGTCTCTGATCACTATAAACTTCCATGGTTGTACGTTCTCTGGGGATGGAGCGTATCGAGCCGCGTCTATAACTTTCTCAATCATCCAGTTTGGGACTTTTTTATCTTTTTTGAACTCCCTAATAGACCTCCTTAAATATATGGCATCAAATACATCCACGCCATTCATCCCCCATTCAACCTTTTAGCGAACATAAAATAAAGTAAAACTAACTATATATAATGTACGATTTTCAAAATTTTAATATGAGAAAATTGTAAACTAATGTGACCAAACATGACAAACATAGATCAAGACATTCTTAAAGCAGCAGAATTGATCAAAAAAGCCAACAAAATAGTTGCGTTAACAGGCGCAGGTATATCAGTTGAAAGCGGAATACCAGACTTTCGAGGACCATCAGGGTTATGGAAAAAATATAATCCTGAAATAGCCTCGATATCTTTCTTCTTAAAGAACCCTGAAGAATTCTGGAAATTTTCCTTAGAAGTCTGGAAGACCCTGAAACGAGCCAAACCAAACCCAGCCCACAAAGCCCTAGTAGAACTAGAAAAAATGGGAAAACTACATTGCATTATAACCCAAAATATAGATGGACTTCATCAAAAAGCTGGCAGCAAAAAAGTATTAGAAATACATGGATCAGCAAACTGGCTAATCTGCACTTCTTGTAGAGCTAGACACCCAAGTGAAGCTGTAATCAAGCAGCTTAAATCGGGTATGAAGGTTCCTATTTGTGACCTCTGTGGAGGATTGCTGCGACCAGAAGCGGTGCTTTTCGGCGATATGTTACCACAAGATGTTTTCAGTGAAGCGGTAGGTGAAGCTTCTACAAGTGATCTAATGTTAGTAGTTGGTTCCTCTTTAGTTGTTTTCCCAGCAGCTCAACTACCGATTTTTGCTAAGAAAAATGGTGCAAAAATAATTTTAATTAATCTAGAAAAGACGTGGTTCGATGAGAGGGCAGATGTGGCCATTCATGGAAAAGCTGGAGTCATTTTGCCAAAAATTGTAAAAAATCTCAAGAAACTTCTAAAAAATAGAAGATAACTATTAGCTTTCTTTTAATGTTACATTTATGTCGCTGAAAAACCGTGGTCTTCAATAGTTAACATTTTCCACTGTATGATACTTATGTGGTTTCTAAAACGCAACTTTACGTTTGCCTCCTGAACATATACTTTACACAGCAAAACACACCGGAGATGAAGTCTTAGTCGTAAGAGACGAATTTCTACCACTTGTAGAGAGAGTTAAAGATCTGCTGCCTAAGAGTTTAAAACTGTTTTTAATAACATCAGATACAAGTAAAACGGTAGAAACAAAGTTAGAACCCGCGTACAATTATGAACATCTCGTAGAGAAAGCATCAGCCAACTACGAATTTCCAGATCTCGATGAAAATACTGATGCTACTCTTTTCTACACTTCTGGAACGACAGGACTTCCAAAAGGCGTTATATTTACACATAGGCAAATAGTTTTACACACATTCTCTGTCGTTATGGCTTCCGCATTCCCATTTGTTTTACCCCGGCAGATATGAATGGGACTATATACCTGAGCTTATGCGAAAAGAAAAGGTTACATACACCTACGGCGTACCTACAATACTTCACGCACTCGTAAATCATCCAAAAGCCGAAGAATACAGAGATGTGTTTTCCAGACCGTTCTCTTTCGTAGAATCAATGGACAAGACGAGGACTGGAAAAATAGACGTAATGAAGCTAATAAAAAAGTATAAAAACCTTAAACTCAAGTAACAGGCTTTTTCATGTATTTTCTTTTTATTTTGTTAATTTTATTTTGACTTCGTTTTGTGCATATGTTCATAATTAAATTTAAATATGTTAGGTTATCCTAAATATATTAGGACAACCTAACATAGTGAGAGAGGATGACAAAAGAACTAAGACTATCCGAGGCTACCATCGGAAAGACCTACCAAGTTGAGAGAATAGAGGGGTCAGGTTTCATCAGAAGAAGAATCATAGACATGGGATTAATACCAGGAACCAAGGTCAAAGTTGTTGGAGCTGCTCCTTTAGGTGATCCTATAGATATCGTCGCAAGAGGATATAATTTGACCATTAGAAAAAGTGAGGCTTCAAAGATAATTGTTAAGGTGTTAGACGAATGATACCACTAGCCTTCGCCCGTGAAGGAACACAGGTAAAAGTCATAAAAATAAATGCAGGCAAAGGACTTTCACGGAGACTAACTGAGCTAGGAATAATTCCAGG
>CAYYZD010000130.1:1477-4825 GCA_964476035.1 uncultured archaeon | reverse complement strand
GAGAAGTAAGAGACGAATGGTATTAGTCCTTTCTAAGTTTCTAACTTTATAACAGCTTAAAATCTTATAAAGTTTAAATTTCCCTTTGATTAGAAAGTTATAAACCTAAAATAACCCTTATTTCTGAGAGAGACCCCAAAATGGATGCTTTAGCGCACTAATCTGTAATGGATTTTGAAATCCGCCTGATTAGGATGAGTATTGAAACTCCAATGTAGATTAGGAGTTCAAATGTTCCAATCAGTCCTGAATCATACATGATAAAGGTTCCAATTAGCCATCCGATGAGATAGGTGGTTCCCCAATATGGCATTGCTTGAATTAGTCCTATAATGCCTATTATGTTCAGTAATTGAAATAGCAATGAGTAAGAAGGATCTAAGCTGCTAGAATTTATGAATGCTACCAGGATAGCTGAAGTAATTGCTCCCATAATTGCTTCGGTTATAGCTCTTCTCAAACCATATTCAAATTTTGACATGGCCGGATTATTGACATCCTATAATTCAAAACTTAGTTTCTCTTTAACAACTAATTTATTTTTCTGAAAATTGCATCTTGATATAATCAAGATCCCTTTGAGATAGACCATAAAGCTTAGCGACGCAAACGTCTATTTCATTTTCGATTTCATATAGTCTATCTTTATTGTCCCTTGCAGCAGCGTTATGTGCTTCTCTAGACAAAACGGTTAGTTGTTTGTGAGTTTCGTTTTCAGGATTATATTTTTCTACTCTTAAGTACTCAAGAACATGTGGGTCTGGGTGCAGATGAATATATGAAGTTACAAGTCTTGAAAGTGTTGAATTTAGAATTGCACATATATAAAAGGCCTCATCTTCATTTCTGAGCGGAATATACACGCATGTATAATCCGGTAACAGTAGTTTTTGCTCTAGAACAGACGCTTGAGAAGTTACAGCAGCGGTTATTTCTGTACCTACCTCGCCCCAAACAACTTTAAATGGAGAAAATATTTGTTTTCCCATTCGATGAATAAAATAAAACGGTTTTCCGCGCCCGTATTGCTTGTAGTTAGCCGCATTTATCAAGGTATCCTTGAAATTATAATAATAGGCATAAGCGTTTGGGTAATTGATTTTAACAAATTTTTCATCGAAAATTTTTCCTGTTGCAGGATCATAGAGAATTATGGTAAAGTAAACTTTGTTTTGTGAAACTTTCCACCTGCTTACTTCTTTTCCAAAAAGCACAGGATAAACTACATCTTTTTTGACTACTTTCACAATTTCTTTTTTGATTTTTAATTTTGCACCGGGCCATTTAGACACATTCTTCACGGTAATATACTCTCTCCTTTGGTCTCGAATTTCGGTTATGAATACTCCTCGTGGAGTTAAACCAGCTCCTTCATGTGCTTGATAAACTGATTTTCCTATAGCACTCTTTATCTTTTTAACAACTCCTTTTCTGAGAGCTAGCCATGGAGAATCATTACGTCCCAATAACGGTTCGGCAAACAACTGTTCTCTTTCCGTTTCTTCAAAAACCTTTTCTAAAGGCCAAGATTGGTCAATTGGCATACAACTTCACCTTTTTGGTCTCCATTTAATATAAGGAACCGGAAATGTTGTTGAAAGTCCCTTTTTGACTATAAACATTGCTGTTCTATTTTGAGCTCCTTCAAATGGCAGTAGTTCAACCATATCGTGAATTTTTAAAACTTTTAATGGAGTCCCATCCGGAGTTGTGAATTTTCTAAAACCTCCACCCGCTATAGAAACAAATACTGTTTGAGTTATGAGAAAGCCAAAAACACCATTTTCCTTTAGATATCTATTCATTGCAACGTAGCTAAATAACATAGATAAATCAAGTTTCACTTGTGCTTGAATTTTCTTTGGAACTAATCGATATTTAATAAATAACTGCTTTATTTGCTCTCTATAATCGTTTGGTAAATTTTCCCAAGCGATCCATGGTGGGTTTCCTACTACATAATCAAATTTTCCCATAAACAACGGTGCAAATGAGTTTTTCAAGACTCTTGTCCATATTCTATTCTTTCCACTCGTTTCAAGTTTAAATAACAGGGAATATAAATTCGTTAATGTAGAAATTTCGCTCTCGCCAAGAAATTTAAGTTCTTCTTTTAGTCTGCCTTTAAAATCTCTCTGCGAATAATTGTATTGAATACATTCCTCGATAAGAGATAAAACCTTACCTAAAATGCCTTTTTCAACAACCGCCACCGGAACAGAGAAAGTTCCTACAGAAGTTTTCAAAACATACTCTTGACCGGCAAAAGTGCTTCTTCTCTCAGCGAGTATAGAATCTGCAAAATAAACGGGTAATTCAACAGGTGTGGTTGCAAGCCTAATTAATTCCCCCAATGCTAACAAATAATTTGCCCTAGAAGCCATAACGGCAAGCGGATTCAAATCGAAGCCAACAATATTCTTAACAATCTTACCTAATGCTTTTTCTTCCAGAAAATGTTCCCTTGCATATTCCTTAACCCGCTTAATAGCTAGCACCAAAAAAGTTCCGCTACCACAAGCAGGGTCTAAAAGTCTTAGATCAAGCGGAGCTTCAACACCTTCTCTTTCAGCTAACTTCTCAAAATTCTCAACGGTAAAACCAACCTCATTTAACAATAATTCAGCAAGCCAATCAGGCGTATAATACTCACCCAAATCATGCCTAATTTTCTTAGGAACTAGATTTTGATAAAGCCTCTTAAATAAATCCCTAATAGCATCAGGTTCTAATTCAGCAGTACCAGGTTCATACTCCGAAAGCTTCTTGATGACGCCGACAATTGCGTCTGCAACCTCATCATCCCACTCATCCAGATACCAAGCAAAATAATCAGCCTCTAAGAAATTCTCAATACCTAAATTAACAAAGATTCCTCCTTCTTCAAGTTCCTTGAGCTCGTCTCTTAACTGGTCAGGTCCCCTAAGATACGCATTCTCTAACTTCCGGGTATAGGACTTCAAAAAGAACCCACCAAAGAGCACAGCGACTTCAGCCGCTAAAAGCTTCATAACCAAAGCATAATAACTGTGAACAGCAAAAAGCAAAGCTTCGTAGTTTATACCATCCTTTCTAATTCCATAAATCGCCTCCAGACCTGCGATTTTCTCCGGCGAATAAGCACAGACTTGCGAGAAAACTCTGCGCCAATCGTCAAATAGCATCTTGCAACGTTCACTTTTAGCATGGGCTATCTTGTCATAAAAGATACTCACTACTTTTTTCGCAACTCTGCTACCAGGACCAAGATCTTTAATCAGTAAATCGGCATCAAGGGGTTTTCTTGCCAAACCACGAATAGCTTCCAAAAGCTTAAGCACCGAAAACGTATTAACCTCAATGGGCCCT
>CAYYZD010000130.1:0-1467 GCA_964476035.1 uncultured archaeon | reverse complement strand
ACGCAGGAAACCTATCTTAAAACCGTCTAAAGCGACACCAAAGAAACGATTAAGAGAAACCCTGCTCCGCTCAGCTTCTTCTTTAATATAACCCTTTAACTGATTAATGGCTTTATCAAAACCACTCCAGGTATCAAAAGTATGCGGCTTTTCATACTCAAAAATAACATTACCATAAAGAGCATCACTACGCAAACCAGAGACAACGGTCCTACGTTCATATCTCGCCCAAGGAATACCTAATGGATCACAAAGCCTAGTTCTTAGAATATTCTCAACTCTAATCCTTAGATCTTCTTCAGTAATAGACTCTTGGGCAGCCTGTCTTATTTCCTCTGCAATCTTTGTAGCATCTATTTCAACATCTTCAGTACTCAATTAATAACACACACCAGTAATTATGGTATACCAATAGCAGTATTTATAGCCAGAAACTTATAAACTTGAAATTTATGCAGTATTTCTCGTCAGCAAGTGCAAATTAAATCTTTAATGCGTTTAATTTCTTCTGGAATAATTTACAGCGTTCCAACCTAGTTTTATATAACTCACTTTCTTTTTGCAGAGCCCAACGAATTCGCTTGGCAATGTTTCGATTATGATACTTTCTTAGAAGTTTTACTACCTCATCTAATCCTTTTTCTATATCCTCACGACTTTTAGCTTTTGAAAAGATTACACTTTGAACAAATAGTTGTGGGTTCGGCTTGTAATGGCGTGGTGCGTCTTCTGCATATTGATGTTTCAGCGGAAAAATGTTGAGTTTCTCGTTATTTACCCAATCTCTGGCGAATTTGAGCCAAACATTTAGCTTAGCTTCTTCATAATGATCCTCAACTTCCTCCCACTTTTTTCTTACTTCGGGATCTTCCATAAAAATGAAGGAAAGTCCAGCAAAGCTCAGGCCGTATAAGGTTGTTTCATGTTTAACTTCCCTCGTTTTTTCATGAGGAGTATTTTTTTTGATTTTCCTTTCCTTACGTGAAAGTGACACTTTCTTAGGGCGACCTGGGTATTTAAACTTTTTAGTAGTTCCTTTTTCAACAATGTACCCCATCTCTAATAGGTGTTTAATGCGTTTATGAATAGTTGAATAGGCAAAACGAGTTTCTCCTTCTTTTGCTTTTCCACTAATTCTATTTGCTAATTCGTATCTTGTCTTAGGACCTTTTAGAGCTAGCGTCTTCATGATTTCGATATCAGTTAAAGTAATTTTCCTTCTCAAGATTATGTCACACTTCTATGGATTATGTCACATATTCTTGATATATTTCTTTCGCAAGGTATAAAGTAGAAGTGAGATAACATGGTTTGCAAAGCTTGTAAAGGATACGATATACTGAATATCTCTAAAGAAGTAGGTCGCAGTATTGCAGGAAGTCTTGGCGCTAAAGCGTTTGAAGAACTAGAGTTAGGTTACGCCTCTAAGCTTTTACCTAAGACATTCACGAACATCCCAACTTTAAG
>CAYYZD010000129.1:830-4845 GCA_964476035.1 uncultured archaeon | reverse complement strand
TCAACATTTTAAGAGTTGATTAGTTTGTCTGAAAAGTATGTAGAGGTAAAAATATTTGAAGTCGTTAGTTTAGTGACGCCTTTTGGACCAGTACCTGCACTGCTTCTAGAAGATGATCGAGAGAGAATACTACCTGTCATTATAGGTAGAGAAGTTGCAAACTCGATCAAATCTTTCCTCGAAGGAAAAGAGGGAGAGCCAGTAGACATATGGACACTTGCATACAACATTCTTTCTATCTACGAAGGAGAAGTTAAGCAGGTAGTAATACATGATTTAAAGGAAAAGCGTTTCCTAGCAAAAATGGTATTAAGCGTCAAAGGGAAGGATATAGAATTAGAGGGCAGACCAAGCGATACGATATCTTTTGCGATTAGAGCAAAAAAGCCTATCCTGGTATCTGAAAAGATAATGAGCGAAGTTTCCGTGCCGAAAAGTCAGTTAAAGTCTGAGCCAGAACGCAGAGGGTAATTGCTAAACGTAAATTTTCATTGATAAAAATAGTAGTAATAGCTGCAATAACATTAAAATACTCAAAAGTTTCAATATACCATGGATACTCAAAGTCCCTAGATACGACTTGTAGAAAGTTGGTGAATCTAGTTGAGTAAGGAGCCGACAGAAGATAAAAGCAATAAAAATATTAAAAAAGAAAATAATGACACAAACATATCAGCCATAGAAGAGGTAAAAGCTAGCATAGAAGCCCTAAAAGTTGCGATTACAAGATTATCAAGTAGGGTAAAAGAACTAGAAAACACTCTATCAAATATGGTCGTAGAAATTGGAAAAACTATTGGCGATGCAGTAATCGGGGCAGTCCGTGAAGTAACAAAAGACCTAAAAGAAACAGCGGAAAAACTTCTCAAAGCTTCAGAAGAAATCACGAAAACAACAGAGGAAATGAGTATAAAACTAAATCAAAGCATAGATGAAATAGCAAAAAAAGATACACTTAACCAATTCATGAATGAAGTACGCCAATTTGCAAATATAAAAGCAATGGAACTAATCCTTGGGCTAAATGCGCTGAAAGGGACGGTGCCTCAACAAGGTCTTTCCACCACTGAAAAACCTGAACTCTCAACCACTACAACAAGAAGTACCACGACTTCGAGGCAAACGTACAGAAGAGGGGAAAGGAAAAAGAAAGCAGAAGAAGAGGAAGAAGGGCTAATAAGGCCATCCCAACTCTTCAGACGCTAACAATCATCGAAGGCAATTAATAGTTGGGGAGTAGTCTATGCTTCTCAATAATTATAAACATTTTATAACGCGAATAATTCAAGGTGACGTAGACGAATTTACACACTTAAAATTTAGCCGATATGGAAGAGGGACATTTCCAGGACCAGCAATACAACTTAATATCCGGAAAAACAAACTTATGTTAAATACGAGTTTTCTTTACGAGGACTTTGCTGGAGCTTTTCTAGCACATTTCCTACCGGGTGGTAAACATTTCAAAGTTGGAGGTAACATATTTGCTTATCAAGATTTAAGTTCAGAGATCTCAAACATCGTTCCAACAATTTCCATGAAAAAAAGTAAAAATCTCTACAAAGCAATATTGCAAACGGAACTTTCTTCCAAGAAAATTAAAGAATTATACTCACTCCTTGGAGGAAGGTGCTATATTTTAATTTCTGTAAAACCCTCTCAAGGAATGCTCCCTAAACTTCAAATTAAGAAAAACATTCCAAAATTAACAGACCAAATAATTGAACTTAAAACCGATTTTTGTAAAGCAACTTTACATAGTGATGAAGAAGTTTTGAAAGTTTTTATCGAAGAAGTTTTACCAGATTTCCAAGAGAAAATCAAGTTTCCATTTAAAAGCCTCAATTTAAAAAATCAAATAGTTGTTACCGACATTATTCTTCCTGAAAACTGGCGATCGATGCCATCAAGAGAAGTAAGATTAAAATCGAAACGAAAAGGGAAAATAATAAGAGTTTTAGCCATCAATGGGGAAACCTTAAAAAGTGAACATAACTTCTTAGTTTAATTTCATCACAAAGTTTTATGTAAAGGTTTAAAAGGTTTCAGTTTAGTATTTAATAAGCAATGAGGTGTATGTATTGGCTGAAATTAAAGTTGTTAAAGTTGAAATAAGGTTACCTACATATCCTTCCCTTCCGCCTGCATTAACATTACAACTTGAGAATGGTAAAGTTTTTCCGATGTTTTCTATTCCCGTAAACACGATAGTAGCCATTGGAAACATAATATATGGTAAAAGGATTGTTGAAGATGAAAGAAAAAACTTCGGGGAAATTCTAGCGGAAATACCTCTTGTAAGGGAATATTTAAGAAAAATTGTTAAGAAGGTTGTGATAGACAGAATAGATAATAGCGACAGATTTTATGCGACTGCTACATTAGCATTAAATGGAAACGAGAAATCGGTAACGATGGTTCCCTCCTCAGCTATTCTCCTTGCTCTCCTTGCAAATGCCGAAATATATGTCGATGAAATGCTTCTCGGTCTAATGGAACCACAAGATGAAGAAAAAGAATTCTATGCTTAATGTAACTTGAGATAAACAACATACAGATCTATATTTTGTTAACACTTAAGTTACTGTGCATATTGTCTCATCCAGTTCAATTTAGTGCTTAATTCTGTGAAGCACAATAAGGTTATATATCTTTAATATATTGTGGTAATATTTATTACCACAATTAGACATATCACATATGACTACTGAAGTAGTGAAGAGAATATGAATCCCTTAGATGTCAAAGATGATCTGTTAGAGAAAAATGGCAAAAAAACATCAAAAGATCTGTATATACAATCATTAGATGGAATACTTCAGGTTCTTGTTATCCATAGAAATGGAGAATGCCTTATTAAGAGGGCTTTTTCCAAATTCGATTTTAATGAAGATCTTTTTGCGGGTTTTGTTTCAGCTGCTTTCACTTTTACCAAAGATTTAGGCATTGGTAAGCTCCGAATTTTACTCACTGAAAAGGTAAAGATTTGCTACCTTGAAGCTGACGGTATTATTTTTACAGTAATGGCTAATAAAGGCGTTAGTGACAGTTTAATTACAAATAGACTTAAACTACTGAAGGATTATTTCTTCTCTAAATATAAAGAAGTAAGCGGTAAATGGAGTGGAAATTTAAAAGATTTTAAAGATTTGCATGAAATCATAGATATTGTATTTGGTAATTGGCAATTGGATAAAAATGTAAAATTTGTCATTAAGCAACTACGCGAAAGGAAAATAACAGCCGCACAAGCAGCTAAAGCAATCATCGAATTATCCAAGAGAATCTCTAAACTGAGTCGAGAAGGTACGTAATGTTACATTTTTTCTAATGGCTTTATACCAGCGGTAATCAAAGCATTACCCAAAGTTATTTGGAACGCCTTAACTAAAGCTAATCTAGCTATTCTTAATTCTTCGTTTTTAACTTTTAAAACAGGTCTTCTCTCGTAGAATTTACTAAACAAAACCGCTAAATTATTCATATAGTTTGTTAGAATTTCAAGTCTCATTTCATTAATAATATCAATAATTTTGATCGGAAATTCCCCGACAGCTTTTACTAAATCCCATTCCTCGTCACTCGTTAAAAGGCTATAGTTTACCTTCTCTGGATCAATTTCTGTAATATTGGCTTTTCTTAATATGCTGCAAGCCCTTGCATAATTGTACTGGATAAACGGTCCGCTGTTTTCTTTCATATCAAGAATTTTCTTCATGTCGAAAATCACAGGCTTAAGGGGGGTTACATTAATAAGAGCAAACCTTATTGCTCCCACACCGACATATCTCGCTATTTTCTCCTTCTCTTCTTCACTGTATGGGGAATCCTTTAATATATCCTTAACCCTCCTAATAGCTTCCTCCAAAACTTCATCAGCCGTTACATATTGTGCCCTTCTCCCGCTCATCTTTCTTCCTACAAGATGCACTAACTCGTATTTAAAGTGGATTAAATTATCAGCCCACTTGTCGTACCCTAAAATTCTTAGAGCAATATTGATTTGAAGTTGAGG
>CAYYZD010000129.1:0-820 GCA_964476035.1 uncultured archaeon | reverse complement strand
TATAACATTATAAACACGGTCAAAGCGAGCATCTTTAAATTTCCAAATCGTATAAGCAATGTCTCTTGTAGTATATAGGGTTGTTCCATCAGACCTTGTAAGAACGAGAGGAGGTACTTCAAAATCTTCACTTATATTCAATTTATCTTTTAAATTATGTTCAGAGATATACTGTTCCAAATCTAAAATCATAACACCATTTTGTTTATAGGCGTATCCCGAACGTTCCAAGGCAGTTAAGAGTTCCTTAACCTTACCGGACCATACAAGATCTGATTCCCAGTCAAAAGAGTCGAAATAAATACCAAAATTGCTCAAAGTTTCCTTAATTCCGCCTAGAGTAACATTACACATCTCTCTAACAATACCTTTAACTTCGAAATCGCCATTTTCATATCTTTTACCCAATTCATCGCAATATGCCTTTAAATCATCTATTTTCGAAACTTCCTTCAACAATTTCTTCATTAGATCAGGAAATCTTTCCTCAAGACTCTTTAATACCCCACTCCACTCTTCAATTTCTTTTCTCAACTCTTTATCTTCTTCAATTTCTTTGTGCTTTAAAATAAAATTAAGTTCGTCATCAGAGATATAATACTTGTTTTTTGAGTATTTTTTTGTTTCAGGGATTAAATCCCAAATTTTTTCTTTTAATTCTTGTATTGTTAAAAAAGCATTCATTAAAGCATATATGACTCCCATCCATAAATCGGGTTTCATATCCGGTTTTTCACCAATATCTTTTAGAAGTTTATAGCCTATTGCTGTTGCTACGGACTGCCTACCCATGTCATCAACATAAAAGTGCCTTTTTACA
>CAYYZD010000128.1:0-4886 GCA_964476035.1 uncultured archaeon | reverse complement strand
AGTCTACACCTCACCTAGAAAAACCAGGCCATTAAAGGGACCACAAGGAATATAATCAACATTTCACAGTTAGAGTACTGAATCTATTATAGTTTCGGAATATGTATTAATATTCACTGCACTTTTAAAACCTTCACAATTTCCCCTCTCTTTATTTCTCTAAGCTCATTCAGATCACCGATAATTCTACCTACCACATTGACCTCAGAGTACGGCTCAATTTTCTCGTAAAAAATGCATAAGGCATCCCCCATAGGCCAATATGCTATGTCTCCAGGCTCAATGTCCTTTCGCGCCTTTTCCTTACCCATCTTTATCCCAACGTTAAAGTATATCTCGCCAGGCCTCTCAGGAGGCCATAACATAACCCTAGAAGTTATTGGAAGCTTTAACAAAAGCTTTTCAACAGTCCTAGGAGCTTTTATCCTTATAAATTCACCTAAAATCTCTCTCCCGCTCTCAAAAACAAACTTTATCTTAAACCTACTAAGTTCACTCATCCAAATCCCCAAACACCATCTTGAAAACTTCCTATTTAACTCTGTCGGCGGGAAGTCCCCTTCCGAAAGGAAGCGGGATGAAAGCCGACAAACACATATACCTCGTGCACGTGACATATTGTAGTTTCACTAGGGTTGAGACAACCCGAAGTTAAGCCCGCACACGTCCCCGCAAGGCTAAGAGAGCCAGCAGAGACCAACATCTAGCACCCCTGCCCAAGGCAGCCAACAACTAAGCTCCCAACGACAGCAAGCACCGATGAATGAAGCAGGAAACCCCCGCATAAGCGAGAGGTAGTTCACGGTACAAGATGCGAGCCATCGCAACTGGGAGCAGTATGAAGTTCAGATAACCCTTCCCTACATGTAGCAAAGGTTAATCCATATTTCATAGCAATTTTTCTAACCCTACCCATAAGCTTCCTTCTAATAGGTGAAGGAAGGTAGCGAGAAGCACTCACTTTTTCGCCCAACTTAAAATAATATTTGTACAATTTTCTGGAAATTTCTGGGAAAACTTTCTCAAAACGCCTCCAGCTATCAAACTTAGGTTTAAAAGTAGAACTAACAATATGAAGTGCACCAGCTTCAGCTACAGCAGATATAACATCTTCCATATCCTTTTCACGACTATTTAAAAATAATATAATAGGGTCAACCCTTACAGAAATCCTTACTCCCCTATCTACAAGCTTCCTAATTGCATCAATTCTCTTCCACGGACTTGGAGCATAAGGCTCTAATACAGCCGCAAGCTCCTCATTCACAGTAGTTACTGTAAAACTAACAGAACTACGCATAGACGAAAGAAGATCAACATCTCTAACCACAAGGTCGGACTTAGTTATAATTAAAACCCTAATGTCATGCTTCTTAAAAATCTCCAAAACTTTCCTCGTCAATTTCAAATCTTTTTCAATTGAAGGATAAGGATCAGAGCTATTTGACATAGAAACAACAAGAGTTCTATTTATCTTCCTAACATCTCTGCGAACTTTCTCTAAAAGCTTCTCCTTAGGCCTACAATTAAAAGCATGAGGAATATACGAAGTAATATAACAATAAATGCAGCAATGACTACAACCAGTATAAGGATTTAAAGTATACTTTGGAGGACATGTGCAAAGGGAACTTCTCCAAGGATCAAAGGGCTTAATCACCTGCATAACCTATCCCAGACAAGAGACACTCTCAACCTTGAAACCCAACTGCAAAGCATTTTAGCTTTCAAGTAGTTAGGATAAGATTAAAAGATTTATGCGTTTCCCCCTATCATAGTCGAAAGAAAAATTAATGTAGAAGATACCAATGTTTAGTTTCAGGTTGGTGTAAAACAATGAAACCATGGCTATTAAATGTTTTAGCCTGCCCAATATGTAAGCATCACCCACTTGACGCTTACTTCTACACATGGGAAACCCCAAATGAGCAAATAAAGGAAATATGTGAAGCAGCGGGAAAACCAGCCGAAGAACACCTAGAAGACTACAAAATAATGCTCAAAGATCTCGTGGACGGAATAATTAGTCCACCAGCAATTGAAAAAATTAAAGACGAAACGGAAAATGAAACAACGATAAAAACACTGGAAAAGGTTAGACAAACAATCTCAGAACTTTTAGAAAAGGAAGACATAAAGAAAGCAGTAGAAGAATTCAAGAAACTAGAGGAACAGGTAGAAAGCAAAGGAAGAGAAGCCGTAGAGAAAGAAAAAGAAAAAATGATAGAAACTATAGCGGAAAAATATCTAAAAGAACTAAGCCTCCTATACAATTACATGATGCTTTTAGAAGTTAAAGAAGCCCTTCTATATTGTTCAAATTGCAGTAGATGGTACCCTGTAGGAAACCAGGTAGAGGGAATCCCCGAAATGCTACCCGATGAACTTAGGGATAAACACGTTGACCTAAAATTCTTTGAAAAATGGAAAGAAAAGATACCGCAAAATATCCTTAAAGAAGGAAAACCCTTCACCCTGCCATAAACTCCTCCTTCTACCCCTACATAAAAATGTTAGATCACAATCTTTAGCAAAAAATTGCAGATCAACATAGGAATTGTTTCTTACTTCCCATGATCCTCCCTCCTCAACTAAACCTTTTTGCAAAGAACGTTGCAAACTAAAAGTGTAATCATAACATTGAAGGTTTTTGATCTTAGTAACGCCTTCGTCTACTTTAATTTTTACGTATGACTTTTGCGTCAAGACGCTTTCACTCACAGTTATGTTAAAAGTAATCGTTGTTCGAATCCACACATGAATAGAGAGATTTAATTGCAAAGAAACATAAAACACCTTAGAAATATCAAACTCAACAATGTATATCCCTGGTTGAAACTCTCGCGGAACACACCACAAATAAACAACACTCCCATTATCGTTAGTTAACCCTTCAAAAATAACTTCTCCATCATCCAACCTAACAAAAACTGTAACATTAGAAACAGGATTATGATCAAAAGCATCTAAAACAACGACTTCAAAACTACAGTTCTCACCTCTACAAACATCTGATGATGACACATTAATAGAAACATCAAACAAGGAAAATACTGCTATAGAAACATTACAAAAGTTGACATCATAATTATCTTCATTAAATGTCACATTTAAAACATGAAGTCCAATATTCTCATCAAATGAAACATTTAGAAGAAAAGCACATGACCCATTAAATAAGGAGACGCTAAATAATTCAACGTCGTCCCAGCAAATCTGAACACCACCATTTAAAGGAACCCCGTCATCAGAACAAACATAAACTTCAACCACAACACTATCCCCCCTTGCAACCTCAGAACAATTAACAGAAACAAAAGTTAAAGAAACCTCCCTAAACCACTGACCCCAAACAACCGAAAAATTCCCGTAAACCACCGGATCCCTAGTATCAGTAAACCAACCCTCAACATGACGATACCCTGGCAAAACATTCGCGTACTCGGCAGGAATCTCAACCTGAAACCCGACATAACCACTTTCATTAGTAACCCCAAAGCCCCTAAGCGGAAACTGCATAGGCCACTCACCGAAAAGAGAAACATTAACATCAGAAACACCTAAACCCGTAAAATCATCCAAAACCCTAAAACAAACCCAATAACTCTCACCAACATAAACAACATTCGGAAACCCCTTAACAATTTCAACTCTCAAAGGCCTAGGCAAAAACTCCGGCAACAAAAGCGTATTATTTGAGGGATTAAAAGTTTCATTACCTAAAAATTCAACATATACGGAGAAACTTCCAGAATAAGGCGGAGAAAAAACAAACTCAAAAACACCACTACCATTAGTTACACCAGTAACATTAAATACAGTAACGTTTCTCCAATCAAAAACAAAAGAATTTACTTCCACAGATGAAATCGGCGAATCCGAAATATCATCAAAAAGACACACAAACACCTTAACAGGCTCAAGAGCATAAGAAACCATCTCACCATCCCTTACAGTAGTATTTCCAATAAAAATGTAATCTAACTCCACACGTGTCGGCCTGGAAAAGTTAGACTGCCCAGAAGAAACCTCTATAACAAACGTAAACAAACCTTCTTCATAATCTTCATTCTCAAAACTATAAATCTCAACAGTATAGTTACCAGGAAAACCATTAGGATCAAATTTAACAACAAACTCTCCATCTAAATCCGTCACTGCAGAACCATTCAAAATCAAACTCCCATTAGGAGATAGAACACTAAATGAAACACTATTATTCACTACAGGAAAACTAGAATTATGCTCATTAAATAACCTAAAAGCTAAAGTTACACTTGAATTATCAACCGGAGGATCAGGATAAACATATTTTAAAGAACAGTTTTGACCAGCCCTAACAACAGTAAAAAACACAGTTTCAGAATCACTAGCATAAGGACTTCCACTAGGATTAGAAGGCGAATCCGAAGCTTCCACAAAAACCTCAGCCCAACCACCAGTACCATTAACACCAGGGCTCCAATCAGAAGGATCAAGATAAAACATTACCACACGAGTAACAGAACCAAAATCAGAAAAACTCTTCTCCTCAACCACAGACGAATTAAAACCAATACTAAAAGTGGCAAGAGTAGAAGCAGAACCCTCAACAACATAACTACTATTAACAAAAACAGGTTCACCAACCTCAAAAACCAACCTATCAACCTCAACATAGTAAATCACAGCTGTAGCAGGATTAGCAAACCCAACCTCAACTAAACCTAACAAAAACAACATCAAAAGTAAACTTAAACTAAAGCCAATACACCTACCTACACGATTCAAATTCAACCCTTAAATAATACCCCAAAAATAAATATAAAGAACAATAAAACTCTACTTCTCTAAAAGAAAACCTAACTTCTCATCAACCAACCCATTATCCAACTTCTCATACCTCT
>CAYYZD010000127.1:0-4945 GCA_964476035.1 uncultured archaeon | reverse complement strand
TTACCAGAGTAAATCCACCTCTTCAGAGTAATGAAGCTAATGCCAAGACGCTTACACGCTTCCCTTGGTGGTAACAGTCTCTCTGACATCTGCTACTCTCCGATACAAAAAGATACAGTTTGAAACATATAAACGTTCCTGCCCCATCTGCCCTCAATAGCATGTACGATTAATGCAAGAGAATTCATGTGATGTGCGTCTCTGAGGCTGTAAAATCCGAAAATATTTTCCGTATCAATTAAAGCGGTCAATTATTCTCCTCCATAAAGATATTCATCGACTTTCTCAGCATTTGTTGGACCTACATCCTTAGCATATTTTAATGAGGAGAGAACCTGCTCGATATTTCCCTTAAATTTGCCTAACTCTTTCTCTGCAACTTCAAGAGCGAATCTTAAAGCTTGAACTAAACTTTTAGCTTGAATTAAACGTGCAATCCTCTCTAGCTTCTTTTTGTCCTCAACCGAAACTCTAATAGTTGTATACTTCAACAGAACCACCAAAACTACAAACAAATATCTACGTATAATCATTACTACATAACTACAAAGAGTTCTTCTCGAAACCAAGTTGTAGGCCTTTAAACATTAAAATGAGTTTAGTTAGAAGAAAGTAAAACCAAAAAACTAGATTATATAATCGTATTGAGGGTTAAGTCTTGGCAAGGTTTTTGTTTTGGAAGATTTAACATCTTAGCCCACATTTGTCAATTTTATATCCATTCTGTTTCTATTTCTTTTATCTGTGTTATATGAGGGTCGTCGGTTACACATGTCAAGTTTAGATGTTTTGCTGTTGCTGCTATTATGCTGTCAGCCATGGGTGTCCTGTATTTATGTCTAAGTTGGGCTGAAAGTTTAGCTATTGAGGAGTCAACGTTGATAACTTTAAAGTCTTTTCAAGTAATGTTGCTCTAAGTTCTGCTGCCTCTCTTCCTTCTTTCTCAAGTGTTAAATTATAAATCTCGTGGATAACTATCACGGAGATATATTTCCCTCTAGTTTTCCTTAGTTCTTGACTAGTCTTTCTCAAAATAGATTTATCACTTGAATAATAATGTTCAAAGAAAAATCTTGTATCGTAAAGTTTCATAAATCCTCCTCCCTCAACTTATCTAAAAGTTTCTTCATTTCCTCTGGCGAAGCCTTTTTAGATCCTGATCCAGCTAAATCAGCGGTTGTCAAACCAGGTTTTAAAAGTATACCATCACCAGTATCAATAACAATTAGCCGGTCACCTCTTTTAATGCCATATTTTCTTCTATGCTCAGCTGGTATTGTTGTCTGACCTTTCCTCGTAACAACAACCTCCCAAGGCATGTCCGTGCACCCTTAAGAGTACTACCAATAAAAGTACTACATAAATATTATGTCGAACTTAAAATAACGAACAGCCTATTTCAACCAAATTAATGATACGCGTTTAACAAGGGCCGTGATCGAAATTCAATAACATGTCCTTTGCAAGCCGAATTTAACTAACCCGTACGTGTAAAATTTTACCTAAATATCACTAGATTTTCTGCTTCAAACACATTTACACCGATAATAAATAATATTATATCTAAAGCCAAAAGGAATAAAGAAAACAAAATTATAAAAATTTTTGATAGGAAAAGGCCAGATATAAGAGGGACTGCAATTATCGGAATAAGTGCCAATATTAGAATTCCTGCTAACTGTTGAGCCTCCCTCATGCTTCTTGCCCTAGCTGATACAATAACTGTGCCAGAAACGCCGAAAAATGAAATTAATGGAACAAAAGTAACGACGAACAGTATCATAAAGATATTGGGGAACATAACGGTGTGGAAGAGAGGGTAGTTTACTATGTTCACAATAAGAGTATATAGAATGAAATTTATCCACGTAGTACACACACTGAGACTGAATGAGAGAAACATTTTTCCAAGTAAAAGTTCTTTAATGGTAATCGGAGCAGCAAGAAGTGACTCTACAGTCTTCCTTTCTTTTTCGCCTGCGAAGCTATCAGTAGCCACTGGAACTGAAACAATTAGCGGAAAAAATGTGAAAATAGGTATTGCTAAAATTATGGCTATCATGTATCTTAAAGCTTGTTCAGGACTCATATTTTTAATTTCCGATACTATTTCAGGTGGAGGTTTAGCAATTATCTCCTCTATCTGTTGTCGAGTCTGAGGTGTCATTGCTTCCGGATGCAGGAGATTTATCAGTGGAGTAACTATAACAATAATAATAGATGGGATGAGTATTGTCCACACTTTTTCACTTCTTCTCATCTCCCTGTAATCTTTTTTAAAAACAGCTAAAACTTTATTCATTCTCATCTTTCCCCACCAATCCTAGGTAAACCTCTTCTAATGTTGGTTTTAAGGGGTTAAGTGAAATTAACCTGCCAACCTTGGTTACTTCCCTTGCAAATTCAGGAATTAAATCCTCACCTTCTAACTCAACTAGAAAACTATTGCCAGATACTCGAATACTCTTAACATAATCTATTTTTTGAAGTTCCTTAATAATTCTCTTCGATACCTCCTCCAGTTTAACCTTAACTATACATCGCGATCTATCTCTTAAAGTCTTTGCCAGCTCATCTACAGTTCCTATATCTACCATTTTACCCCTATTTATGATCATTACTCTGTTGCAAAGTTTTTCGACTTCGGCTAGATTGTGGCTGCATAGAACTATTGTTCTCTTCTCTTTCTTTGCCAGTTTACTTATTAAGTCTCTAACTGTTTTTGCCACTTTAGGGTCTAGGCCTGAGGTAGGTTCATCGAGGAAAAGTACTTCAGGATCGTTTATTAAAGCTCTTGCTAAAGCCAATTTCTGTTTCATGCCCTTTGAATATGTTCCAACCTTTTCATTCTTTCTATTTGATAGGTTAAAGAATTCCAGTAGCTCTTTTATTCTTCGAATTCTTACATTTCTTGGAATTTCATAAAGCTCCGCGTAGAAGTCGAGGTTTTCAACTGCTGAAAGTCTTTCATATAGGGAGGGGTTCTCAGGTAAGTAACCGATGATCTTCTTCACTTTTTCAGGTTCTTTTAGTATGTCGTAGCCGGCAAGGGTAGCTGAGCCGTGTGTAGGTTTAAGGATGCAAACCAGCATTCGTACTGTTGTTGTTTTTCCAGCTCCGTTTGGACCAAGTATACCAAATACTTCTCCCTTTCTTACAGTGAAGGTTAAGCTGTCTACAGCTGTCAATTGGCCAAATCTTTTAGTTAATCCTTCGACAAATATAGTTGACATCGCTGTTCACCTATGTTTTAAGTGAGCATCTAGCTTCTGTTTAAAGGTTTCCGGGTCTTTCGGTGAAATAACAATTTTTTCACCCTTTTCAAGAAAGATTTTTTGTTAGTTGTTTTTTATCCAATTTGCTATTTCTGTTTCGGCTTGTCGGTCTTTTATTTTTAGTCCTAGGTTGTCATGCCATACCCAGATTATTGCGGCTTCTATACCGTTTTTCTTGCATAAATCGAGGACTTTGATTAGAAAGTCGGCTTGTTCTTGGTCGTTTGGCGTTGCACAGCCTAGTTCTCCTATCCATATGTTTTGTTTTCCTGACGCGGTTAGCATCATTTGTATTTGAATCGGAAAGGTGTAAAACTGTATGTCTTCATAAATATCTAAGGCGATTATGTCGGCATACTCGGATATGTCTCTTATTAGAGGAATGAATAAGGGAGTTGCGAACGAGGCTACGGTTTTTATGTTTGGATTTATTTTCTTTGCTATTTTAGCGTTTTCGCATGCAATACTAACAAGTTCACCGGGGACATACCATTCTTTCAGAAACTTTACATCAGCTTCATTAATTATTTGCACATAAGAGATTTTGTCCCCGTATTCAGAAAGATATTTAGTATATATGTCGAGGTTCCATGGTTCCCTGACATATATTTTGAAACCAAGTCGGATTGCAGTTGAGTAGAATACTTCGTTTTTCACCCGTAGAGGGTCTGTGGGGTCATCATTCCATAGAATCGGTATAGAAATTATTTGGAACCCAATCTCCTTCATTCTGTGGAGGGTGCATATTATTTCCGCGGTGTTGTCCTGTAAGTAATTGTAATATATCCCTACAACAGGTTTTTCAGGTTCTTTTAGTTCAAAGCTAGAGCTTATCGAAAGAAATGCAATTATTAGAATTAAGCCTATTGATTTGGTTGAGACGGCTATTTGTGATCCTATGCGATGGACAAGCACATTATTCACTCCCCGGAAAGAGCAGTATATAAATCAATATTATTATGTAGACGGCGAGGCTTCCATATATTAAGCTTTCAAGCGGGCAGTAAGCTCTAAATCCTGAAGTAAAGCCGGCAGTAAGAATGAAAACTAAGGTTAGAAGAAACCATCCTAAAAAGGATTTTATTGAACGCCAAACGATATGTGGGACAGCCACATTCATTCCTCCCAATATTTATTTTTCTATTTTCAGTAAATAAAGATTTGCAATTTTAAGTTCACTTTCTTTTATTTCTATTTTCTTGAGTTGAACCAAACCAAGCCATACAGCTATTATGAAAAGGAATATTCCTATTACATATTCTATTTGGGGTTGAAAGCCCATACTAACCAGAAATTCTATGAAAAGATCCCATGCGTTCCAGATAAGTTTGATAACAATACTCATAGATATGACTGCTATTGCGGTTCCAATTAAACCTAACAGGAAATCGCGTATAGACAAACCCATAGGTCATCAAAATAAATATATTTTAAGACATTTAAAAATTTATGGATTAATTGCCGGCTCTTCAACACCATATTGCCTAAGAAAAGCACGGGTAATGGCTTCTTCCCTCTCTTCTTCAGCTGTTGTTTTTCTCAATTCCTCTTCACTCTCCTTATCTACATGTTTTCTGGTTGTTTTTTCCTGATAAATATTGTTGCCACCGTTATTAATGTGGCGATTACGATTATTGCAACCCCATTATAGGACATTAATATTGGATATA